>NZ_JBWKES010000009.1:22627-273103 GCF_056435325.1 Streptomyces sp. NPDC043952 | reverse complement strand
TCCACCCCGAAGGGCTTCATCGTTCGACTTGCATGTGTTAAGCACGCCGCCAGCGTTCGTCCTGAGCCAGGATCAAACTCTCCGTGAATGTTTACCGGTAATCCGGTGACACATCAGAGAGCGGAACGGTCGGAGGAATAGTCCGACCGTTCACAGCGTCCTCGCTGTGTTTATTTCAAAGGAACCACGTCCCGATCGTGATGACCGGAGACGGGGTATCAACATATCTGGCGTTGACTTTTGGCACGCTGTTGAGTTCTCAAGGAACGGTCGCTTCCTTCGTACTCACCCTCTCGGGCTTTCCTCCGGGCTTCCCTTCGGTGTTTCAAACTCTATCAGGCTTTTTCCGTCCCTCTGACCACCGTTCCGCGAGCACGCGAAAGGAGATCCAGAGTAAGGATCCGACGAGTTTGTTTTCCGTTCGAGCGAGGACACTTTCGCGTCGCTCCGTCCCGAGCAGGAGTACGACTGTACAGGGGGCCCGGAACGGCACGCAAATCCGCCGGGTTGGTGGTCTAGACCACTAGCTGCTAGCTTTCATCCGGAACCGCCACTTCCAATGACATACCCTGCTGCTCAGGCCCGCGAGCAGCTCCACTTCTGGGAGGCTCCCATGACCACCGTGACGTCCCCTCTCGCCGGACGTGCCATCGGACTGGCCGCCGTGCCGGACCCCGTCTTCTCCGGGGCGATGGTCGGCCCCGGCACCGCGATCGACCCGGAGCGTGAGCCCTCCGAGGCCGTGTCGCCCGTGGACGGTGTGATCGTTTCCCTGCACCCGCACGCCTTCGTCGTGGTCGACGACAGCGGGCACGGCGTGCTCACCCACCTCGGCATCGACACCGTGCAGCTCAACGGCGAGGGCTTCGAGCTGCTCGTGAACAAGGGCGACACCGTGACCCGCGGCCAGGCCATCGTGCGCTGGAACCCCGCGGCGGTCGAGGAGGCCGGCAAGTCCCCGGTGTGCCCCGTCGTCGCCCTGGAGGCCACGGCCGACGCCCTCTCCGAGGTCCGCGAGAGCGGTGCCGTGGCGGTCGGCGCCGACCTCTTCTCCTGGAACTGACACACGTGCCGTCGTAGCGGACGGCGTACAGGACGACCACCGCGGCGGCGGGGCCCGCCGCACTATCCGGAGACGGGTGAGATGGAGACAACGCTGCGAGGCGTCGGCGTGAGCCATGGCGTGGCGATCGGCGAGGTGCGGCACATGGGCACGGCGGTGCTGGAGCCGCCGGCCAAGCAGATCCCGGCGCAGGAGGCGGGGCGCGAGCAGGGCCGCGCCCGTCAGGCGGTCGACGCCGTGGCCGCCGATCTCATGGCGCGCGGCAATCTGGCCGGCGGCGAGGCCCAGGCGGTGCTCGAGGCGCAGGCCATGATGGCCCAGGACCCCGAGCTGATGGCGGATGTGGACCGGCGGATCGCCGTCGGCAGCACGGCCGAGCGCGCGGTGTACGACGCGTTCGCGGCATACCGGGAGCTGCTGGCCGGAGCGGGCGAGTACCTGGCCGGCCGGGTGGCCGACCTCGACGACGTGCGCAACCGTATCGTCGCCCGGCTGCTGGGTGTGCCCATGCCGGGTGTCCCGGACAGCGACCACCCCTATGTACTGGTGGCGCGGGACCTGGCGCCCGCCGACACGGCGCTGCTCGACCCCTCCCTCGTGCTCGGCTTCGTGACCGAGGAGGGCGGGCCCACCAGTCACAGCGCGATCCTGGCGCGGGCGCTCGGGGTGCCGGCCGTGGTGGCGCTGCCCGGCGCGGTCGAGCTGGGCGAGGGCACGGTGGTCGCGGTGGACGGCAGCACGGGCGAGGTGTTCGTGGACCCGGACGAGGAGCGCAAGGCGCGGCTGACGGCGGCGGCCGCCGAGCGCCGGGCCGCGCTGGCCGCCTCGACCGGGCCGGGTGTGACGGCGGACGGTCACAAGGTGCCGCTGCTGGCCAATGTGGGCGGTCCGGCGGATGTGCCGGCGGCGGTGGCGGCCGGGGCTGAGGGTGTCGGTCTGTTCCGTACCGAGTTCCTGTTCCTGGACGACAGTGAGCACGCTCCTTCCGAGGAGAAGCAGATCGCGGCGTACCGGCAGGTGCTGGAGGCGTTCCCCGAGGGCCGGGTGGTCGTACGGGTGCTGGACGCGGGCGCGGACAAGCCGCTGGCGTTCCTGACCCCGGCGGACGAGCCGAACCCGGCGCTGGGCGTGCGGGGGCTGCGGACGCTGCTGGACCATCCCGAGGTGCTGCGCACCCAGCTGACGGCGCTGGCGAAGGCCGCCGAGGGGCTGCCCGTCCACCTTGAGGTGATGGCGCCCATGGTGGCGGACCGCGCGGACGCGAAGGCGTTCGCGGACGCCTGCCGTGCGGCGGGGCTGCGGGCGAAGTTCGGGGCCATGGTGGAGATCCCGTCGGCGGCGCTGCGGGCGCGGTCGATCCTCCAGGAGGTCGAGTTCCTGTCGCTGGGCACGAACGACCTCGCGCAGTACACGTTCGCGGCGGACCGGCAGGTGGGCGCGGTGTCGCGGTTGCAGGATCCGTGGCAGCCGGCGCTGCTCGACCTGGTCGCGCTGTCCGCGGAGGCGGCCCGTGCCGAGGGCAAGAGCTGTGGTGTGTGCGGTGAGGCGGCGTCCGATCCGCTGCTGGCGTGTGTGCTGACCGGTCTGGGTGTCACCTCCTTGTCCATGGGTGCGGCGTCGCTGCCGTATGTCCGGGCGACGCTGGCGAAGTTCACGCTGGCGCAGTGCGAGCGGGCCGCGGCGGCGGCGCGGGCGGCGGACAGTGCCGAGGAGGCGCGGAGCGCGGCTCAGGGCGTGCTGTCCGGCGAGTAGTCACCGGGCGCCCGACGGCCGGGTGTTCAGGGGCGTCCCGCCTTCGGGTGGGGCGCCCCTGACGCGTTCCAGACGGGTCCCGGACGTGTCAGTGGCACCGTCCCTTCGTCGCGTACCCGGTCGTCCGCTCCGGTGTTCCGCTCCGGTGTTCCGCCCCGGTCAGTGGCGGTGGTCCGCTCCGCTGCTCTCCTCCCCCAGGTCCGGTGGTGCGCAGTAGTCGACGCCCGGTTCCGGGGCGATGAGGTCGCCGGACTCGGCGTCGGTGCAGTAGGCGTCGAACACCTCGGCCGCGGTGAGCGGTTCGAGGGCGCCGGCGCGCAGCCGCCAGCCGTGGACCCGGTCGGCGGTGCCGGGAGCGCTGGTGCGCAGGACGAGTCCGCCGGGGCTGCGGGTGGCGAGGCCGAGGGCGAGGACGCTGGTGAACTCCAGGGCCTCGGCCTCGTCCAGGCGGGTGGCGCCGCGGGCGTCCTCCTCGCCATGCAGGACGGAGACGAGGGTTTCCGGTGCGCCCGAGACGGTGCACACGAGGTGCCGCTCGCCGGGCGGGGCGGTGTCGAGGATGCGGACCACGAGGTCGGAGGCGCGGGTGAAGGCGGCCCGGCCGATGTCCTCGCCGCAGGTGGGGCAGGGGCCGAGGCGGGTCAGCAGGGTGGTGGCGTACTCCCAGGTGGCCCGGCGTACGGCCGCGTCGACGAGGGTGGGGACCAGCGCGGCGAGCGGGCCGCCGTCGTAGGGGACGGTAGGGCCGGTGGCGGCGAGTTCCGCGGTGAACCGGGTGCGGCTCGCGGGCAGGTCGGGGTCCAGGCCGGTCTCGGCGCAGTAGGTGGCGTAGTCCTCGGGGTCGAACAGGGCGAGGGTGGTGTGGCCGCCGTACGCGGCGCGGTTCTTCAGGACCTCCTCGACCTGGCGGAGGTAGGTCGGGTGGTCGTCGAAGGTGAAGCTGCGGTAGCGCCGCATGGCGCGGAAGTCGTGTTCGTCGGCGAGCAGGCCGATGGTGCCGGCGATCTCGCGGCGCAGGACGCTGCGCATGGTCCGTTCGTCGGTGTGCGCCATGTTTCCCCCATGTGTGCGCGGTGATCAATGCTCACTCACCGTAACGGCCAGCACTGACAATGCCGGGAGAGGCCGCCTTGACCTGCGGGTTTACCGGACACGGGTCGGCCCCGGACGACAGGGGGTCCGGGGCCGTTCGGATGGAGGCGCGTCAGCCGCGCTTGCGGGCCAGTTCCTCGTAGAAGGCGAGCAGCGTGAGGTCGTCGATGGAGCCGGGGTTGACCGCCTTCTCCAGCGGGGTGCCCTGGAGGAGGCGCTTGACCGGGACCTCGATGCGCTTGCCGGTGAGGGTGTGCGGGACGCCGGGCACCTCGATGATCTCGTCGGGGATGTGGCGCGGCGAGAGCTGTTCGCGGATGGCCCGCTTGATCTTGTCGAGCAGCGCGTCGTCCAGCTCGGCGCCGGGTGCGAGGTGCACGAACAGCGGCATCCAGTAGCCGCCGTCGGGCTGTTCGATGCCGATGACCAGGGATTCCCTGATCTCGGGCAGGCGCTCGACCACCTCGTAGATGTCGGCGGAGCCCATGCGGACGCCCTGCCGGTTGAGGGTGGAGTCGGAGCGGCCGTGGATGATCACGGTGCCGCGCGAGGTGAGGGTGATCCAGTCGCCGTGGCGCCAGACGCCGGGGTAGGTGTCGAAGTAGCTGTCGTGGTACCGGCTGCCGTCGGGGTCGTTCCAGAAGCGGATCGGCATGGACGGCATGGGCTTGGTGACGACGAGTTCGCCCACCTCGTCCACGAGGGGCTTGCCCGCGGGGTCCCAGGCCTGGAGGTCGGTGCCGAGGGCGGCGGCCTGGAGTTCGCCGGTGTGGACGGGCAGGGTGGGGACGCCGCCCGCGAAGCAGGAGCAGACGTCGGTGCCGCCGCTGACGGAGGCGATCCACAGGTCCTCGCGGACCTCGTCGTGCAGCCAGCGGAAGCCGTCGGGCGGCAGCGGGGAGCCGGTGGTGGCGACGCACTTGACGCGGGAGACGTCGTAGTCGCGGGACGGGTGGACGCCGGCCTTGCGGCAGGCCATGACGTAGGCGGCGGAGGTGCCGTAGAGGGTGGCTCCGGTGCGTTCGGCGACCTTCCACTGGGCGCCGGTGTCGGGGTAGCCGGGGCTGCCGTCGTACAGGATGATCGTCGTACCCGTGAGCAGGCCGGAGACGAGGAAGTTCCACATCATCCAGCCGGTCGAGGTGTACCAGAAGAAGCGGTCCTCGGGGCCGAGGTCGCAGTGCAGGCCCAGCTGCTTGAGGTGTTCGACCAGGATACCGCCCTGGGACTGGACGATGGCCTTGGGCAGGCCGGTCGTGCCGGAGGAGTAGAGCACCCACAGCGGGTGGTCGAAGGGGACCTGTTCGAAGACGGGCGCGGTGTCGCCGGACGTCACGGCGGACCATTCGAGGGCACCCTCGGGGGCCTCGGTGCCGAGCAGCGGGATGTGCACGACGGCGCGCAGGGTGGGCAGTTCGCGGCGGAGTTCGGCGACGGTCGCGCGGCGGTCGTGCTCCTTGCCGCCGTAGCGGTAGCCGTCGACGGTGAACAGGACGACGGGTTCGACCTGCTGGAAGCGGTCGAGGACGCTGCGGGCGCCGAAGTCGGGGGCGCAGGAGGTCCATACGGCGCCGACGGCCGCGGTGGCGAGCAGGGCGACGACGGCCTGCGGGATGTTGGGCAGGTAGCCGCTGACGCGGTCGCCGGGGCGGACGCCGAGGGCGCGCAGTTCGGCGGCGAGGGAGCCGACCTGGCCGCGCAGTTCGGCCCAGGTGACGGGGCGCGGTTCGTGGGTCTCGTCCACGTGCAGCAGCGCGGGCTTGTCGGGGCGGTCCGCGGCGGCGCGCAGGGCGTGTTCGGCGTAGTTGAGGGTGGCGCCGGGGAACCACTGGGCGCCGGGCATCGTGCGGTCGCCGAGCACCTGGGTGTACGGGGTGGAGAAGCGGACGTCGAACCACTCGGTGACGGCCTTCCAGAAGGCGTCCAGGTGGTCGACGGACCAGCGGTGCAGCGCCGCGTAGCCGCCGTCGGCCGGGGCCCCGTGGTGGGCGGCGGCCCACGCCTGGAACGCGGTGATGCGTGCCTGGGCGATCCGCGTGGGATCGGGCTGCCAGAGCGGCTGGGGGTTCGCGGTCGACATGGGCGGCTCCCGGACTGTACGCGTCGTGTGCGTCGGTCCGCGCACGGCTGGGTGTGCGCGTGACGCGGGCTGACAGGGACGATGCCATGTGATCGACTTCCACACCAGGGTGAGCTTCATATCATCCGTGCGGTGAAACGGCGGGTCCGGCAGAGGTGAACGGAAATTGAACGGCACGCCCGTCGGGGGCGCTCGGTGGCAGGGTGAGCAGCATGGACGGTCGTGACCTGGTGCGTTCGATGCGTGTGATCGGTTCGGGACGGGCTGCGCGGGGGGTGCGGGCGGCGTGGCGCAGACGGCGGATCGACGCCGCCGGGCTGCCCCGGCGGGGTGCGGAGCGGGCGCGGGTGCCGGGGCGGGTGGAGAGCGTGGAGCCGGGGCCCGGCGGCGGGGTGATCCGGTTCAGCCGCTCGGAGCTGCGGGTCACGGTCGCGGTGAACGGCGCGGTGTTCTGGGGCTGGGACGGGGCGGCGCCGCAGCCGTCGTACGCGCTGGCGGGCAGCGGCCCGGAGCCGGATCCGCGGGCGGTCCTGGAGCCGGACAAGGACGGCGGCTGGCGGGTGGTGGCCGAGCGGGTGACGGTCGTCGTCTCCCGGCACGGCGCGGTGCAGGTGTGCACGCCGGGCGGTGTGGTGCTGCGCCGGGAGCTGCCGCCGCGCTGGTGGGAGCCGGTCGGCGGGGGCGACGCGCGGTGGATGCAGCGCTCGGAGGTGGCGGCGGACGCCCGGTTCTTCGGGCTCGGCGGGCGCGCGTCGGGGCCGCGGCTGCGCGACGGGTCGTACCGGCTGTGGAACACCGATCCCGGCGGTGCGTTCGGACCGGATGACGATCCGCTGTATCTGACAATGCCGGTGCAGCTGGTGGTGGCGGACGCGGGGACGCACCTGATGTTCTACGACAGCACGTGGGACGGCACGGTGGTGCTGCGCGAGGGCGAGGAGGGCGCGGGGTCCGGGCACGACCGGGCGGGGCGCTGCGAGCTGCGGATGGACGGCGGGCCGCTGCGCTGCTGGGTGATGGTGGGCCCGCCGGCGCGCGTGCTGCTCACCTGGGCCTCGCTGACGGGGGCGCCCGCGCTGCCGCCCGCCTGGGCGCTCGGTCACCAGCACGCGCGGTGGGGGTTCGGGGGCGAGCAGGAGGTGCGCCGGATCGTGGCGGGCTATCAGGAGCGCGGGCTGCCCCTGGACGCCGTCCATCTGGACATCGACCACTACGACGGGCACCGGGTGTTCACGGTCGACCGGGAGCGGTTCCCGAAGCTGCCGGTGCTCGCGGAGGAGCTGCGCCGGGACGGGATCCGGCTGGTGTCGGTGGTCGATCCGGCGGTGCAGGCGGCGCCGGGCGACGCGGTGTACGACGGCGGTACGGCGGTGGACGCGTTCGTGCGGGACGCCTCGGGGCGGCCGGTGCGGGGGGTGGCGTGGGCCGGTGAGTCCGTGTACCCGGACTTCACTGATCCGCGGGTGCGCCGGTGGTGGGGCGGGCTGTACGAGGATCGGCTGGAGCAGGGGTTCGCGGGGTTCTGGCACGACAGGAACGAGCCGGTGTCCTTCAACGCCTTCGGCGAGCCGACGCTGCCGCGCTCGGCCCGGCACGCGCTGGAGGGGCGCGGCGGGGATCATCGCGAGGCGCACAACGTGTACGGGCTGTGCATGGCGCGCGCGGGCTACGAGGGGCTGCGCGAACTCGCGCCCGAGCAGCGGCCGTTCGTGTTCTCGCGGTCGGGCTGGGCGGGGATGCAGCGCTACGGCGGCACGTGGTCGGGCGGTGTGGCGACGGGCTGGCCGGGGCTGCGGGCGTCCCTGTCGCTGGTGCTGGGGCTCGGCCTGTGCGGGGTGCCGTACTCGGGCCCGGATGTCGGTGGCTTCGACGGCAGCCCGGCACCGGAGTTGTACCTGCGGTGGTTTCAACTCGGGGCGTATCTGCCGCTGTTCCGCACGCACGCGAGTCCTCGGGCCGGGCGGCGTGAGCCGTGGGAGTTCGGGCCCGAGGTGCTGGAGCACGCGCGGGCGGCGCTGCTCGAACGCCGGCGGCTGCTGCCGTACTTCGTGACGCTCGCCCATCTGGCCCGGCGCACCGGCGCGCCCTATGTCCGGCCGGTGTGGTGGAGCGCACCGGAGGACCGGGCCCTGCGCGACTGCGAGGACACGTTTCTGCTGGGTGACAGCCTGCTGGTGGCGCCGGTGCTGGAACCGGGCGCGGAGCGGCGGGTGGTGCGGCTGCCGCGGGGGCGGTGGTACGACACGGTGACGGAACGGGCGTACGAGGGCCCCGCCCGGGTCCTGGTGGACGCGCCGCTGTCCCGGATACCGGTGTTCGCCCGAGCGGGCGCGGTGGTGCCGGTGCGGGGCGACCAGGGCCTCGAACTGGAGACCTGGGCGCCGGCCCCCGGCCGGACCGGGGGCGGTCTGGTGATCCGGGACGCGGGCGACGGCTGGGACATACCGGAGATGGAGCGGTATGCGGCGCGGTGGGAGGGTGAGGAGGTGGTGGTGACTCGGGAGGAGGAGACCGGGGCGGGTGCGCCGGAGTGGCCGGTGCGGGTGAGGGGGTTGGGGTAGGCGGGATGGGGTGACGGTGTGGGGGCTCGGGCGCGGTGAGTCGGGGGGCGCGCCGTGTGAGTCGGGTGCGTGAGGTGGTGGGGGGTGCCCGGCAGGGCCGGGTGAGGCGCGCGTGCGGGTGGCCGGGGGCTGCGTCAGGGGCGTGGGGGCCGCCTGAGCCGGGCACGTGGGGATGCCCGGCTCGGGTGGTCGGTCAGTAGCGGCCCTCGAACCAGGCGCGGACGGCGACGCTGTGGAGGGGGAAGGCGAGGTCCGCGGGGCGGCGCAGGAGGTGCCAGCCCTCGGTCTCGGGGGTGGGGCCGGACGGGGGGAGGGCGTCGGCCGGGCGTTCGGGGAGGAGGCCGAAGAGGAGCAGGTGGCCGTCGGGGGCGCTCATGGCGTCGACGAGGCGGACGTCGCGGGCGGCGGCGTCGATGCCGGTCTCCTCCTTGAGTTCGCGGACGACGGCCTGCTTCCAGTCCTCACGGTCGTCCACGTAGCCGCCGGGCAGGGCGGTGCCGCCGCGGGCGGGGGCGACGGTACGGGTGATGACGACCAGGGCGGTGCCCTCGGTGTCGTATACGGGCTGGAGCGCGATCGCCACGGGCAGCGGGTTGCGGTAGGCGACGGTGCCGCAGGACGGGCAGGTGCGCGGCCAGCCGGTGACGCCCTCTCCATAGGGCACCCCGCAGGCGGAACAGTGCGATCCCGGCGCGGAGTTGGCAGTTGATTGCTGATTTTCGGACACGCGCGGACTGTATCCGATCACGGGAACGACGTCTTCCGTAAGCGGTGTTGTCCGGTACGGGCACGGTTCGGTCCGTTTTCCGTCGGCCGTGGGCTACGTCCTCGGCTCTTGCTCCGGTGAGCGGCGAAGCGTCCGGGACTCGCGAAGGGCTCGATGCCGCCGGGCAACTGAGCGCGGTCCGCCGCCGGGAGGCCGTAGCCGTCGGCGAGGATCCGCAGCCGTGCGGGCGCGTCCAGTCCGGTGGGGTGGAGGGCGGCCGCGGATACGGGATCGAGCATGGGCACCCAGTAGCGGGCGGTCATCGCGATGTCCCAGAGGGGGCGGCCCGGAGCCGCCAGGTCGCGGGGCCGCTCGGCGCGGGTGTCGACCGCGACGGCCGCGCTGGTCTCATGCAGCCGCCGCAGCAGGTTTCCCACCGATGCGAGGGCGGAGTTCGTCATCGCCCAGTTCGGGAAGGGCGGCAGGGGCACGTCGCCGGGGATGAAGGTCAGTTGCTCACGGCCGTCCGCGGTGAGACCGACAGGAGTGGGGGCCGCGTCGAAGCCGTGCTCCTTCAACGCATGCAGGTGGGCGTGCAGGGCGTGTGCGTTGCGCGGCGCCGGGCGCTCGACCAGCGCACCGCGGCGCACGACCGCCCCCGCGTTCGCCATCCCGCCGGCCAGCGCCTCGCCCTCAGCCGTCATGCCGAGCACGCTACCGCGGGACCGACCTCGCACGCCCATCCGGCCTTCCGGATCGACGACGTGGGATTCCGCGTCGCGCGGTCCGCACCGGCCCTGTCGGCCGTGGCCGTCTCACTCGGAAACGATCGGCGAGTCCTGGGCCTGCCGGTCCAGTTCGCCGCTGATCGCGTCCCGCAGCGCATCGTGTCGCGGGCCGAGCCTGAACCGCTCGTCACTCCACCGGTCACGCGGATACAGCCACACCGGCCTGCCCACCAGCTCGGCCGGCTCCCATTCGAATCGCGGCCAGACATGGGCATGCAAGAACGGGTCCGTGTTGCCGAGGATCTCCAGGTTGACCCGGCGGAAGCCGGGGTCCAGCCGCCGGCAGGCCCGCTCGACCGCTTCTCCGAGCCGGTCCATGTCCGACAGGAACGACAGTCGCTTGGCCCTGGGCAGGTCGGACAGCCGTTGCACATCCGGGTCGTCCGCGAGGAGAACCGAGTATCCGGGCAGGAACTGAACGTCGCCGATCACCGCGAAGCCGGACTCGAACCGCCGCAACACCGTCGGATTCCGGCCCCGCAGAGCAGACCCGATCCGGTCCATTCGCCAGTCACCGGTCATGGCCCGAGACTACCCGCAGGTGATCAGGACCTGGTCTTCGCTCTCCCCACCACGCAGGTTTTCGGGCGCCGTTTGCTTCCACGCTCTGTGATCGGTCCGGAATGCTGTGTGAACGTCTCATGAACTGAGCCTGGCGGCACGCGTGCGGCGCCATCATGCTGGCGTGCACTCCTGGACGGACACTCTCCGCTTCGCCTTCCAGCCGCTGGTCAACCTGAGGACGGGCGCGGTCGCCGCACTGGAGGCATTCGCCCGCCCGGAGACCGGTGACATCCTGGCCGAGGCCCGCCGTGACCCCGATCTGGACGGCGCGCTGGCCGTGCTGGCGTTGCGCGCGGCCATGCACCGGGAGCGGCTGCTGCCCCTGCACGTGAACGTGTTCGCGGCCACGCTCGCCGACCTCGGCGGCCTCACCCCGCTGCACGACGCGGTGCGCGCGGCGGGGCGGGGGCCCTGGGAGGTGACGCTGGACGTCGTACCGCCGTACACGCATGTGCCGCACCGGGCGTTGCTGGAAGCGGTAGCGGCGCTGCGGGAGCAGGGGTTCCGGATCAGCGCGGACGGGGTCGGGGACGGCGATGTGCCGCTGCGGCTGCTCACCGACCTCTGTCCCGACCTGGTCAAACTGGACGCCTCGCTGCTGACCCGGCCGGCCGCGGTACGGGCGATGCGCACGCTGTGCGAGGAGCTGGCCGCCCTGGTCGTGGTGGAGGGGGTGGAGACCGAGGGGCAGTACGCGGCGGCGGTGTCGGCGGGGGCGCAACTGGCGCAGGGCGAGCTGTTCGCGCCGCCGGCCCGGATCCCCGCGGCGCACGTCTATGTGCCGTCCCCCTCCCCCGCCGCGCCCTGCGTGCCCGCGACCGGGCCGTCGGTGCGGCAGTTCGTGCGCCCGGCCGCCTTACTGCCGTCGAACGCGTCGGCGGGGCAGGTGCGGGCCCTGCTGACCGGCTCGCCGGACGTCTCCGGGGTGCTGCTGGTGGACCCGGCGGGCAGGCCGGTGCGGTCGGTGCACCGCTCGCGGTTCCTGCTGTCGATGTCCGGGCGCTACGGGCACGCGCTGTACGCCGACCGTCCCGCCGCGCGGCTCGGGGACGCCCCGCGCACGGTCGGAGTGGACGCCACCGCCTGGGAGGTGCTGGACGTGGTGGCGATCGGCGGCCGGGACCGCACCAGCGACGATGTGGCGGTGATCGACCCGCACGGGCGGTGCGTGGGGGTCGTACGGCTCGCGGATCTGGTGCGGGCGCTGGCCGAGAGCCGGGTGGAGGAGGCGGCCGGGCTCAATCCGCTGACCAGGCTGCCGGGTTCGGACGCGATCACCGGTGAGGTGGACCGGTGGATCGCGGCCGGGCGGCCGTTCGCGCTGAGCTGGCTGGACATCGACCACTTCAAGAAGGTGAACGACGGGGCCGGGTTCGCCGCCGGCGACGAGCTGATCCGGTCGGTGGGGCGGGCGCTGGCGCAGGCGGTCGCCGGGCAGGCGCGGGTGGGGCACATCGGCGGGGACGACTTCCTGGTGCTGGCCGACGAGGAGACGCTCGGGCCGCTGGTCGCGGCGGTGCTGGACGCGCCCTGGTCGGCGGGCGGGCGGCCGGTCACGCTGTCGCTGGCGACCGTGGTGTGCGGGCCGGGCAGCGTGCACGACCACCGCCAGGCCGCCGCCCAGCTGGCCCCGCTGAAGCAGGCGGCCAAGGCGCTCGGCGGGGCGAGCTGGGTGCTCGGCCGCGCGGGGCTCGCCGGCCACGAGGTGCGGCGGGGTGGCGGGGCGGTGGCCGCGGTGCGGGCGGCGGCCGTCGAGGCTCGGTGAGGAACGACCGCCGCCGGCAAGAGACTTGGGCCGGCCCGTGGCTCAGCTGCCGACCGGCTGGCGGTGCGCGGCCGAGTACCGCATGGCGTGCTGGATGAGGTCGATGAGCACGTCCTTGGCCGACTCCCGGTCGCGGGCGTCGCAGAGCAGCACGGGCACTCCGGGATCCAGGTCGAGCGCCTGGCGGACCGAGTCGGCAGGGTAACGGGCGGCGCCGTCGAAGCAGTTGACGGCGACCAGGAAGGGGATGGAGCGCCGCTCGAAGTAGTCGACGGCGGCGAAGCAGTCCTCCAGGCGGCGGGTGTCGGCGAGCACGACGGCGCCGAGCGCGCCCTCGGACAGCTCGTCCCACATGAACCAGAACCGCTCCTGTCCGGGCGTGCCGAACAGGTACAGCACCAGGTCCTCGCGCAGGGTGATCCGGCCGAAGTCCATGGCCACGGTGGTGGTGCTCTTGGCCTCCACCCCGCTGGTGTCGTCGACCGGGCGCCCGGCCTCGGTCAGCTGCTCCTCGGTGCGCAGCGGCCGGATCTCGCTGATCGCGCCGACCAGGGTGGTCTTGCCCACCCCGAAGCCGCCCGCCACCAGGATCTTGAGCGTGACGGGCTCGACCGGGGAATCGCCGTGCTCAGTACGCCCGAGGACCATCGTTCACTTCTCCTGCTTGCCGGGGTTCGGGCGACGGGCGGCCGTAGCCGCCGCCACCGGGGGTTTCGATGACGAGTACGTCGCCGGGGCCGACGTTCGCAAAGCCGCTGCCGCCGAGATCGGTGACGCTGCCGTCCGCCCGCTCGACCCGGCCTGCACCGAGCGCGCCGGGGGCGCCGCCCGCCATGCCGTACGGGGGCACGCGGCGGTGCTGGGAGAGGGTGGAGACGGTCATGGGTTCCAGGAAGCGGATCCGGCGCAGCGCGCCGTCGCCGCCGCGCCAGGTGCCGGCGCCGCCGCTGCCCCGGCGGACGGCGAACTCCTCCAGGCGGACGGGCAGCCGCCACTCCAGGATCTCGGGGTCGGTGAGCCGGGAGTTGGTCATATGGGTCTGCACGACGTCGGCGCCGGGGAAGCCGTCGCCCGCGCCGGACCCGGAGGCGACGGTCTCGTAGTACTGGTGGCGTTCGTTGCCGAAGGTGACGTTGTTCATCGTGCCGGAGCCCTCGGCCTGGACGCCGAGGGCGGCGTACAGGGCGCCGGTGATGGCCTGGGAGGTCTCCACGTTGCCCGCGACGACGGCGGCGGGCGGCTCGGGGGCGAGCAGGGAGCCGGGCGGTACGACGATGTCCAGGGGGCGCAGGCAGCCGTCGTTGAGCGGGATGTCGTCGGCGACGAGGGTGCGGAAGACGTACAGGACGGCCGCGTTGACGACGGCGAGGGGCGCGTTGAAGTTGGTGGGGAGCTGCCCGGAGGTGCCGGTGAAGTCGATGGTGGCGCGGCGCTCGGCCCGGTCGACGCGGACCTGGACGCGGATGACGGCGCCGGAGTCGGTCTCGTAGGCGTACGCCCCGTCGTCCAGGGCGTCGATGACGCGGCGGACGGATTCCTCCGCGTTGTCCTGGACGTGCCGCATGTATGCCTGTACGACGTCGAGGCCGAACTCGCCGATCATGCGGCGGACTTCGTCGGCGCCCTTCTGGTTGGCGGCGATCTGGGCGCGCAGGTCGGCGAGGTTGGTGCGGGGGTTGCGGGAGGGGTGGGTGGCCTCGGTGAGCAGGCGCCGGGTCTCCTCCTCGCGGAAGCGGCCCCCCTCGGTGAGCGGCCAGTTGTCGAAGAGGACGCCCTCCTCCTCGATGGTGCGGCTGTGGGCGGGCATGGAGCCGGGGGCGATGCCGCCGATCTCGGCGTGGTGGCCGCGGGAGGCGACGTAGAAGAGGATCCGGGGCTCGCGCTCCGTGTCCGCCGGGGCGTCGGTGTCGAACACCGGGGTGATCACGGTGACGTCGGGCAGGTGGGTGCCGCCGTGGTACGGGTCGTTGACGGCGTAGGTGTCGCCCGGCCGCATCGAGGCGCCCCGGCGGCGGATGACCTCCTTGACGCTGGTGCCCATGGAGCCCAGGTGGACGGGGATGTGGGGGGCGTTGGCCACCAGGTTGCCGTCCGGGTCGAACAGGGCGCAGGAGAAGTCGAGGCGTTCCTTGATGTTGACGGACTGGGCGGTGGACTCCAGCCGGGCGCCCATCTGTTCGGCGATCGACATGAAGAGGTTGTTGAAGACCTCCAGGAGCACCGGATCGGCTTCCGTGCTCGGCCGGGAACTCCGCGTGACGGCGGTGCGTTCCATGAGCAGATGCCCGTCGTCGGTGGCGGAGGCCCGCCAGCCGTCGTCCACGACGGTCGTCGCACCGGCCTCGGTGATGATCGCCGGGCCGGTGACGGTCTCGCCGGGAGGAAGGGCCTCGCGGCGGTGCAGGGGTACGTCGCGCCAGGAGCCGCCGGTGTGCAGGCGGACGGTCCCGGCCGCGGCGGTCCGTCCCTCGTACGGCGCGAGGGCGGTCAGATCGGGGGGTTGGGTGATGCCGGTGGCCTCGACGGAGAGGGCTTCCACGACGATCGGACGGTCGAGGGTGAAGGAGTAGGTGGCGCGATGGCGCTGTTCGAACGCGCCGCGCATGGCGTCGGGTTCGGCCAGTTCGACGGTGAGGGCGGTGTCGGTGCCGTCGTAGCGGAGCTGGGCGCGGTGGGTGACCCGGATGCGGTCCTCGGGGACGTCCTCGGCCAGGAGTTCGGCGCGGGCGGCGGCTTCCAGGCATGCGGCGGCCTCGCGGATGCCGGGCATGGCGGCCTGCTCCAGGGGGGCCTCGACGGACTGTTCGCGCATGGCGGTGGTGTCGGCGAGGCCGATGCCGAGCGCGGAGAGGACCCCGGCCATGGGGGGTACGAGGACGGTGCGGATGCCGAGCGACTCGGCGACCCGGCAGGCGTGCTGGCCGCCCGCGCCGCCGAAGGTGGTCAGCGCGTAGCGAGTGACGTCGTGGCCCTTCTGGACGGAGATCCGCTTGATCGCGTTGGCGATGTCGGCGACGGCGATGTCCACATAGCCCTCGGCCACCTGCTCGGGGGTGCGGTCGTCGCCGGTGGCGCGGTGGATCTCGCGGGCGAGGCCGGTGAACCGGTCGCGGACGAGAGCGGCGTCCAGCCGCTGGTCGCCGCCGGGCCCGAACACGGCCGGGAAGTGGGCGGGTTGGATCCGGCCGAGCATCACATTGGCGTCGGTGACGGTGAGCGGGCCCCCGGCCCGGTAGCAGGCGGGGCCGGGGGTGGCACCGGCCGAGTCGGGGCCGACGCGGTAGCGGGAGCCGTCGAAGTGGAGCACGGAGCCGCCGCCCGCGGCCACGGTGTGGATGTCGAGCATCGGCGCGCGCAGCCGCACCCCCGCGACCTGCGTGTCGAAGACCCGCTCATAGGCGCCGGCGAAGTGCGAGACGTCGGTGGAGGTGCCGCCCATGTCGAAGCCGATGACCCGGTCGTAGCCCGCGCGCTGGGACATCCGGGCCATGCCCACGATGCCGCCGGCCGGTCCGGACAGGACGGCGTCCTTGCCGCGGAACTGTCCCGCCTCGGTGAGCCCGCCGTTGGACTGCATGAACATCAGCCGCACCCCGCGCAGTTCGCCGGCCACCTGGCGGACATGGCGGTGCAGCACGGGTGAGAGGTAGGCGTCGGCCACGGCGGTATCGCCGCGCGGGACCAGCTTCATCAGCGGGCTGACCTCGCTGGACAGCGAGATCTGCGGGAAGCCGGTGCGGGCGGCGAGTTCACCGATGGCGCGTTCGTGGGCGGGGTGCAGGTGGCTGTGCAGGCAGACGACGGCGACGGCGCGGATCCCGTCGTCGTACGCCTGCTGGAGGGCGGGCGCGAGCGCGTCCAGGTCGGGGGCGCGCAGCACGGTGCCGTCGGCGGCGATGCGTTCGTCGGCCTCGATCACGCGGGCGTAGAGCGGTTCGGGCAGCTCGATGCGGCGGGCGAAGATGCGCGGCCGGTTCTGGTAGGCGATGCGCAGGGCGTCGCGGAAGCCGCGGGTGATGACGAGGAGGGTGGGTTCGCCGGTGCGTTCCAGGAGCGCGTTGGTGGCGACGGTGGTGCCCATGCGGACGGCCTCGACGGGCTCCGGGGAGTCGCCGAGGAGGGCGCGGATGCCGGTGACGGCGGCGTCGGGCGCGGGGCGGTGGTCGTGCCGGCCGGTTCCGGGGCCGGGCTCGGGGCTCGCCGGGTGGTCGGAGAGGACCTTGTGCGTGAGCAGGCGGCCGTCCGGGCGACGCGCGACGATGTCGGTGAAGGTGCCGCCTCGGTCGACCCAGAACTGCCAGCCTGTCACGTCAGTACTCCGCTTCCGCGCCGGTCACAGCGCCCGCAGGCCGTTGATCACGTCGCGCAGAATACTCTCGTCCGGCAGCTCGGCCGGGGGCACCGGCCGGGTGACATGGACGAGTTCCGCGTGCACGAGGTCGCCGACGAGGACCCGGACGACGCCGATGGGCAGGTCGAGTTCCGCGGCCAGTTCGGCGACCGACTGCGGGGTGCCGCGGCACAGGTCCACGATGTCCACGTGCTCGGGCGAGAGCGTCGGATCCGTCTCCGGGTCCCCGGCGGCGGGCTCCGTGACGACCACCGCGATCAGATCGAGGCGGTGCTGGGCCGTACTGGTGGTACGGCCGCGCGTCATGGCGTAGGGGCGGACGACCGGTCCGGCGTCGTCGTCGAACCAGTGGCTGCTCACCTGACCGTCTTCGCTCATGTCATCCCACTACCCGCCCGTGGGCAGGCCCGTGCGCGGGGCGGTGCCGAGGTGCACACCGACCCGCTTGACCAGGAGCGTCATCTCGTAGGCGACCTGGCCGACGTCGGAGTCGGCGTCGGACAGGACGGCCAGGCAGCTGCCGTCGCCCGCGGCGGTGACGAACAGGAAGGCGTCCTCCAGTTCGACGACGGTCTGGCGGACGCCGCCTGCGTCGAAGTGGCGGCCCACGCCCTTGGCGAGGCTGTGGAAGCCGGAGGCCACGGCGGCCAGGTGTTCGCCGTCCTCTCGGGTCAGGTCCTTGGACACGCCGGTGGGCAGTCCGTCGCCGGAGAGAATGACGGCCTTGCGGATGCTGGCGACGCGGTCGACCAGGTCGTCCAGGAGCCAGTTCAGCTCCCCGTTGCCCGTCGCCGTGTGGTCGGTCGCCTTCGGTGCGGTCATCGACCGTCCCCCTTAGTGGTTCCTTGTGCTGTGCCGGTGCGGGCAGTCTCGCCCGTGGCATTCTCCTCCCGGCCGCGCTGCCAGCCGCGCTGGAGCGAGGCCATCCGGCTGCGGACCTCGTCGGCGTCCCGGTCGGCGGGCGCTTCGGTGCGCCCGGACCGCCGTTCGGGGTCCTGCCTGAGCTGGGGGGCGAGGCTGGCCTGCCGCACACGCCGGGGCAGGGCGCCATCGCCGGGCCCGGCGGCGGGGTCGCCGTCGCGGGGGGTGCGGATGGGGCCGCCGGCGCGGGATGTACGGGCGGGGTCGCCGTCGCGGGGGGTATCGGCGGGGCCGCCGAGGGCGTCCGGGCCGTCGGGGGCGCTCGCGGCGGGGCGGGTGCGCCGGGGTAGTGCGGGGGTGCCGGGGCGGGTGGGGCCGGTGGTCTCGCCGGGAGTGGTGGGCGAGGCGGGGCCAGTGGACGTGGCCGGGGGCGTCTCTCCCGCCCCGGCGCGGTCGGCCGGTTCCGCCGGGCGCAGGGCGGCCGTCGTCCGGCGCGGCAGGGGGGCCGGGCCGCCCTGGCGCGGCTCGCGGTCGGCGCGCTGGGGCTCGCGGTCGGAACCGTACGCGTCCCGGTCGGGGCCGTGCGCCTCGCCGTCGTACCCCTTGCGACCCGAGCCGTGCGCGGCTCCGGCGGCGGGGTCCGGGCCCGCCGGGTCGCGGCGGTGGGGGCGCTGGTCGGTGACCGGCCTGCCGTGCGAGCTGACCAGCTTGGGCGTCTGGCGGCGCGGCAGCGGCACGAGTCCGGGCGCGCCGGTCTCCGCCCCCGCCGGGCGCTCGTCCCCCGGTTCCCGCGCGGGGCCGTCGCCCCGGCTCAGGGCGCGGCGGTGGCGGAAGATCCCGCCGCGCTCGCTGTCCTCGTCCGGCAGGGCGCCGGGGAAGTCGTCCAGGGCGTCGAGGTCGACGGGCGCCTCCAGTTCCACCGGGCCGTCCAGGACGCTGGTGGGCAGGCCGGGCAGCGCCGCGCGGGAACCGCCCGAGGCGCGTCCGGAGTTCTTCGCCGTGCGCTCCCTGTCGAGGCGGAAGCCGATGCCGTTGGTGTCCGGGACCTCGTCGCTGAGCAGCGCGTCGGGGATGAAGACGATCGCGGTGGTGCCGCCGTAGGGCGAGGGCTGGAGGGAGACGCGGACGTTCTGGCGCTGGGCGAGGCGGCTGACCACGAACAGGCCGAGCCGGTCGGTGTCGGAGAGCTCGAACTCCGGGGTCTCGGCGAGGCGCAGGTTGTTGTCCAGCAGCGCCTCGGGGGTCATGCCGAGTCCCCGGTCGTGTATCTCCAGGGTGAAGCCGTTGGCGACCCGCTCGCCGATGACCTGGACGGCGGTGTGCGGGGGCGAGAACACCGTGGCGTTCTCCAGGAGTTCGGCCACGAGGTGGGTGAGGTCGGCGACGGCCGGGCCGGTCACGGCGACCCTGGGCAGCCGCCGTACCTCGACCCGTTCATAGTCCTCGACCTCGGCGACGGCGGCGCGGACCACGTCCATCAGCTGCACCGGGCGGCGCCACTGCCGGGAGGGCGCCGCGCCGGAGAGGATCACCAGGCCCTCGGCGTGCCGGCGCATCCGGGTGGTGAGGTGGTCCAGGCGGAAGAGGTCGGCGAGTTCGTCGGTGTCCTCGGTGCGGCGTTCCATGGTGTCGAGCAGGGTGAGCTGCTTGTGCAGCAGCACCTGGCTGCGGCGGGCGAGGTTGACGAAGACCTCGGAGACGCCGGCGCGCAGTTCGGACTGCTTGACGGCGGCCTCGACGGCGGCGCGCTGAAGGGTGTTGAGGGCCTGTCCGACCTCGCCTATCTCGTTCTTGTCGTACTCCAAACGCGGCACCTCGGTCTCCACGTCGACCTTTTCGCCGGCCGACAGGCGGCGCATCACGCCGGGCAGCCGGACGCCGGACGCCTCGTGCGCCTCCAGGCGCAGCCGGCGCAGGTCGCGGATGAGGCCGCGGCCGATCCGGACGGACAGGACGAGGGAGAAGACCACGGCGATCAGACCGAGCAGGCCCGCGACGACGCCCTGCGCGATGACCCGCATGGCGACGGGGTGCATACGGTCCTGGAAGCGGTCGCCCGCCTGGTCGTCCAGGGTGCCGAGGTCGGCCAGGGCGCTTCCCGCGGCGGAGTCCCAGCCCTTGGCGGTGACCCCGCCGGGGGTGCCGGAGCCGTGCTCGATGACGGACTCCTCGGCCGAACGCAGCGGGGCGGTACCGGCGTTGTCCCAGAACCGTTCGTAGCGCTCGCGTTCGGCCGCGGGCAGCAGCGGCAGGCTGATGTCGTACAGCAGGGTGCGCTGGGCGACGAGGTCGGAGATCTGGCGGATCTCCTCGCGGGTGAGCCGGCCCACCACGAGGGAGGAGCCGAGCAGGGCGTCCTCGCGGGAGAGCAGTTCGCGGGCGCGGGTGAGGTTGACCAGGGCGTGCGCCTGCTGGTCCATCTCGACGTCGTCGATGCCGTCGAGACCGGCGAGCAGCGCGTAACAGGGGTCGATCAGGCGGTCGTAGAGGTCGAGTGCCTGGGCGCGGCTGATGGTGCCGCCCTCGACGCTGTGGCGCAGCGAGTCCAGGCCGCTGAAGGCGTCCAGGACGGCGGTGAGGTGTTCCCCGCCCCGAGTACCGAGGGCGTGGCGCAGATGGCGCCGCTGCGCGTTCTCGCGGACCTTCGCGATCGCACGGTCGCTGGCGGTGCGGGTGCGCTGGAGCGCCGACAGGGAGTCGGAGGCGCGTGGGTCGGCGAGGTAGACGAGGGTCTGGCGGCGCTCCTGTTCGAGGACGTTGACGGTGTCCTCGGTGGGGTAGCCGATGTTCTGCATGACATCGGACACCCGGAAGAGCTGGGCCACGTCACGGCCGGTGACGACCGTGGCGAAACCCCAGATGGCGGTCAGCGACAGCAGCGGCACGAGAAGCAGCGCCACGATCTTCCGGCGGATCGACTTCCCGCGAAAGCGCATGGCCTCCCCCAGCTCGACCCCCGGCCGGGGGTGCGCATGTGCGTCAACAAACGGCGCGAGCCTACTACCGCCCTCCAGGGAACTCGAAGGCGTGTCCGGAAGGTGAACTTCCGTAGCGGCGGCGGTGCGGGGCGAGTTGTCCGGGCATTGCGGGAGATTGCCACCGCGATCCGGCGGGTACTCCGGAGCCGGACGGCAGGACGGGGATCGGTGGTTGGCTGGAATTTTTCCCAAGGCGGGAATCTTCGTGGCGTGTTGTTCGTCCTTCTCCATGGGAGTCGGGGGCGGATCGGGCCAGGGAAGCCCCGCCTCGCACCCCGGCCGCGTAAATCCGCGCATGCCGGGCAGCTAGTGGGGAGTCGGGGCTTCGGGTACCGGGGCGAGGGGTCCTTGGGCGGTGGGGAGTGAGTGACACGGTGAAGGGCACTGCGGAGCGGTACGGGATACAGCAGGACCGCCGGCCGTTGTGGGTCGAGGAGCCCGCGCGGCGGCATCCGCTGCCCGATCCGGTGCGGACGGCGGCGGTGCGCGCGCTGATCATCATCGCGGTCACGCTGATAGAGGCGATGGTGGCGTTCCTGTGCACCATGGCCGAGTCCTGGCCGGCGTTCCCCCTGGTGATCAGCAGTGTGCTGAGCACCGTGGTGGCCACCTGGGCCGTGGTCGACGTCTGGGTCACCCGCCAGGTGTGGAACCAGCGGTACGGCGTGATCTCCGAGCCCAGCAGCACGGCCCGCGCGCTGCGCCGCGAGCGCCGGGCGCGCCGGCGCGCGGAGCGGCGGGCGCTGCGGGAGCAGGAACGGATACGGCGGCGGGGCGGCGCGGGGCAGCTCTCGCACCCCTGAGCCGGACCGCGAGCCGCCCCCGTCCGGTGGACCCGCCGGCCCACCGGCTTGATTCGGCCACTTCGGTACGATGGCGTTGCGTATGGCGCGGGCATGAGCGCCCTGCGCAACAGATTCCGGACCGGCCGACAGGTGGTGGGAGCCGAGCCATGGCCCACGCGCGCAAGCAGCAGACGGCCGGGGCGGTGCAGTCGGTGGACCGCGCCGTGAGCGTGCTGGAGATTCTGGCCCGCGACGGGGAGGCGGGCGTCACCGAGATCGCCACCGAGCTGGACGTGCACAAGTCCACGGCGTTCCGGCTGCTCGGCGTCCTGGAGAACCGGGGCCTGGTCGCACAGGCGAAGGATCGCGGCAAGTACTACCTCGGGGCCGGTGTGCTGCGCCTGGCGGGGGCGGCGGCGGTGCGGCTGGACATCTCCCAGGAGGGCGTGCCGGTGTGCCGGGAGGTCGCCGACGAGCTGGGCGAGACCGTGAACATCGCGGTGCCGGACGAGGACGCCGCCGTCAACATCATGCAGGCCCGCGGCACGGCGTCGGTGGCCGCGCAGAACTGGCTGGGCCGGCGTACCCCGCTGCACGCCACCTCCAGCGGCAAGGTGCTGCTCGCGCATCTGCCGCCCGCCGCGCGCGAGAGCCTGCTGGCGCGGCCCCTGCACCGGTTCACCGAACGCACCGTCACCGACGCCGCGAGACTGCGGGACGAGCTGGCCACCGTGGTCGAGCGGGGCTACGGCGTGACGGTCGAGGAGCTGGAACCGGGTCTCGCCGCGGTGGCCGCGCCGGTGCGGGCGCACGACGGCGAGGTGATCGCGGCGATCAGCGTCTCCGGACCGGTGTACCGGCTGAACCCGGCCCGTCTGGCGGAGACGGCCCGCCGCACGGTCGCGGCGGCGACGGAGCTGTCCCGCCGCATGGGGTACGGCTTCTGAACGGCGGCGGGGAAGCCTGTGCTTCCGGCGGGACCGTATGCCGGCGGGACCGCACGGCGCCGGTGAGGCCGTAATGCCGCCGGTAGGGCGTATGCCCGCCGATAGGACCACATGCCACGGACGAGACCGAAGGCCACCGACGGGGGTGCACGCCGATGACCGGACCGCACGGCGACGGCGAGGCCGTATGCCGCTGGTCAGGCCGTACGCCGACGGTAAAGCCATACGTCGCCGGCAGGGCGTATTCCGCCGATGGGACCACATGCCACGGACGAGACCGCAGGCCGCCGACCGGGGCGCACGCCGACGGCAGGACCGCACGGCACCGGTGAGGGCGTACACCGCTGGTCCGGCCGTACGTCGCCGATCGGGGGCGCACGCCGGTGGCAGGGCCGCGCGGCGCCGGCCTCACATCCCCGGTGGGACCGCACGCCACCGGTAGGACCGGCGCGCCGCCCCCCTCCCCCTACGCGTTCACCGTCGGCTTCTTGAACATCCGTGTCGCCGTGATCTCGCTGTGCACCGCCTCCTCCGCCTCCGGCTGCTGGGGCAGGCCGGGGCGCAGGTGTTCCTCGACGCTGATGTACTTCAGTCCCGCCCTGAGGTCCGCGTCGTTGCGCAGCCGGATGACCAGCGGGAACTCGGCCAGGGCCGTGGTGTCGAACAGGCCCGTGGTGTAGAGGAGCTGGACGCCGAGGGCATCGGAGACGGCGCGCTGGAGTTCCAGGAGATAGGTCGCGTTGGCGCGGCCGATGGGGTTGTCCAGGAACAGCGTGCCCGCGTGCCGGTGCTTGTCGCGGCCCCGGTCGTTCGAGCGGAGCGCGGCCATCGTGCAGTACAGCGCGATGGCGGCGGTGAGCAGCTGGCCGCCGGAGAAGACGTCGCCCATCTGCCCGACCGGGACCCGCTCGGCGCGCAGCACGGCGTCGGGCTTGAGGATCTCCACGGCCACACCCTTGGGCTCCAGGGCCGCCGCGACGCCGCGCAGCAGCAGGGACATGCCGTCGCGCCGCAGGTCGGAGTTCTTCTTGACGGCGGCGCGGGTGGCGTCGTCGATGACCTCGCCGAGCCGTTCGGTGAGCGTGGCCTGGTCGGGCTCCTCGAAGCGGATGCGCAGGAACTCCTGCCCGGACCACTCGCCGAGCCCCTCGGGCAGCCGGGACAGCCGCTGGGCGGAGCGCAGGGTGGCGAGGGCCGACTCCACGAGGCCGCGCAGCCGGTCCACGATCGAGTCGCGGTTGCGCTCCAGCTGCGCCAGCTCGTCGGTGAGGACCCGCAGCCGGGGCGCGAAGGCGTCCGCCCACTTCTGGGCGTGCTCGGGCAGCGCGGCGGCGGGCAGCTCGCGGATCTGCTGCCGGGCGGGGGTGCGGACCTGCTCGTAGCGCGTGGAGTTGGCGTGCCGGACCAGTACGTCGCTCGCCTCGCGCACCCCGGCCTCGGCGGCGGACAGGTCGGCGGCGCAGCCGCGCAGCGAGCGCCGGGCCTCGGCGGCGGACTGGCGTGCCTCCTCCAGGCCGCCCGGATAGGGCTCGGTTTCCTCCTGCTCCTCCTCGGCGGCCTGTTCGCGCAGCAGGTCGCGGAGCATCGCGGCGATCTCGTCGAAACCGCCGGCCGCGTCCTCGGCGGCGCGGTGGGCGGCCAGCAGCTCGCCGTGCGCATCGCGGGCCTGGGCCAACGCCTCGGTGCGGGCGGCGAGTTCGGTGGTCGCGGTGCGCAGCAGCGCCTGGGCGTGCTCGGCGTCGCGCGGCACCAGCTCCTCGGGCAGCTCGGTGTGGGCCTCGCCGTCCTCGGGGGCGTGCCGCTCGGCCTCGCCGCGCAGCCGGCCGAGCTGCTCGCTCGCGGTGGACATGCGGGTCTCCAAAAGCTGCACCAGCTCCTCGGCGCGGGCGGCGGCCGCCTGCCGGGAGGGCCCGTCGGAGCCGTCGGGCGACTGGAGAAGCTGCTCGGCGCGGGTGCGGACCTTGTTGCTGAGCCGGTCCAGTTCGGCGCGGGCGGCGCTCTCGTCGCTCTCCGCGCGGGCCTGCTCGGCGCGCAGGTCGGCGCCGACGCCGACCTTCTCGTACACCTGGGACGCGGCCCGGTACGCCTCGCGCAGGGCGGGCAGTGACGCCTCGGGCGTGCCGGTCTCCTCGACCGGCACGTCGTCGGGGGCGCCGGCGATCTCGGCGCGTTCGGCGCGCAGGGCGCGGGCGGTGCGGCGGGCGTCGTCGGCGGCGCGCTGGGCGGCGCGGCGGTCCTCGTCGGCGGCGCGGGCGCGCTCCAGGCAGGTCTGGGCGCGGGCCTCGGACTCGGCGGCCTCGTCGGCGAGTTCGCGCAGCCGGGCCTGCCAGCCGGCGCGTTCGCGCAGCCGGAAGGCGAGTCCGGCGAGGGCGTCGGCGGCGCGCCGGGCCTTCTGGGCGGCCTCCTGGCGTTCGTCGCGGATCCGGACGGCCTCGGCGGCGCTCTCCTCGGCCTCCGCGCGCAGGGCGCGGGCCTCGGCGAGTTCGGCCTCGGCCTCCTCGGCGAAGGCGCGGGCCTCCTCGGCGGCGCGGGCGAGTTCGGCCAGTCGGCCCGCGGGGCAGCCGGTGCGCCAGGAGGCGAGCCGGGCGGCGAGTTCGCGGTCCTTGCCGAGCCGGGCGGCCAGCGTCCGGATCTCCTCGTCGCGCTCGGTGGCGCGGGCGCGCAGGGCCTGGCGCTCCTCGTCGGCGGCGTGCTCGTCGTGCATGGCCGGGTTCGGCGGCACCAGGAACACGCCGTCCGTGGCGGTGCCTTCGGCCGGGGTCGGGGCGAGCAGGGCGGCGGCGGTGCCGACGGCGACGGCGGAGCGGGGCAGCAGGGCGGCGTCGGCCAGCGCCTCGCGGGCCCGTGCGTGGGTGTCGGGGTCGGTGATGATGACGCCGTCGACCAGTTCGGGCCGGGCGGCGAGCACCCGTGCGTGGTCGGCGGGGTCGACGGCCTGGGCGAGATAGCGCCAGCCGGGCAGTGCGGGGATGCCGTGCTCGCCGAGGAATTCGACGGCGGCGAGGACGTCGGGGCCGGGCGGCAGCAGCCCGCCGTCGCCGAGCGCGCCGAGGATGCGGGCGTCGTCGGCGGCGGCCGTGCGCAGGTCGAAAAGCTGGCGTTCGGCGGTGGTGACCGCGTCGTCGAGGAGTTCGCGCAGTTCGTCGGCGCAGCGGTCGAGTTCGGCGGCGGTGAGCGGGCCGGCGGGCAGGCCGTCCTGGCCGGTGCGCGGGGCGCCGGCGCTCTCGTCGGTGCGCTGGGCGGGCAGGCCCGCGCGGGGTGCCGTACCGGGCAGGCCGAGGAGTTCGGCGAGGCGTTCCTCGGCGGCCAGCGTGTCCGCGAGGCGTCGTTCGGCGTCGTGGGCGCGTTCGGCGGCGGTCGCGGCGTCGGCGGCGCGGGCCGCGGTCAGCTCGGCGCGGGACTCGGCGGCGGCCGCCTCGCGGGCGTGCTCGGTGGCCGTGCGGGCGGCCTCGCGGGCGGTGTCCCAGGCGGCGACGGTGGTCTTCTCGGCGTCGGCGGCGGCGAGCGCGGCGCGGGCCGGGTCGGCGTCGGGGGCGCTGTCGTCGAGCCAGCCGGCGCGGACCGCCTCGGCGGTCTCCTGCTCGACCTCGGTGAGCCGCTGGCGCAGGTGTCCGGCCTCGCTGCGGGCGCGCTGGGCCTCGGTGGCGGCGGCGGTGGAGTCGCGGTAGGCGGCGTCGCCGGCCTCCTGGAGGGCGGTGGAGCGCTCCTCCTCCTCGTTGGCCAGGTCCTCGGCGCTTCCGGCGGCCGCGTGCAGGGCCCGTACGAGGTCCACGGCGGCCCTGGCGCGGGCGGCGAGGGCGGGGGCCGCGTCCCGTTCGGCCTCCTGGATGGCGGCGGAGACGCGGGCGACGCGGTCGGCGGCGGCGCGGTGGCGCAGCACGGCCTCGGCGGCTTGCCAGGCGGAGTGCAGGGTGCGGGCGTCGGCCAGCTCGCGCTTCTGCGCGGCGGCGGCCTTCTCGGCGGCGGCGAGGGCCAGCGAGGCGTGCCGGTAGGCGAGTTCGGCGGCGATCAGGGAGCTGCGCTCGCGGGCGCCCTCGGAGTGGGTGACGGCGTACGCGGCGGCGGTGACCCGCTGGGCGAGGTCGGCGGCCCGGACCCGCTCCTGGACGGCGCGCGCGGACAGCCGCCGGGCGAGGGTACGGGTGCGGCGCTCGGCGCCGGCGTGGATGTCACGGGCGCGGGCGCGGGCGTCGGCGGCCTCCACGATCCGGCCGAGCAGGTCGACCGAGCCGGCCGTGAAGTCGCGTTCGGCGATCAGCTCGGCGCGCCGGCCGAGCTTGTTGCCGAAGCCGCTGACCAGGTCGGCGAGGCCGTCGGTGTCGCGGGTGTCGGTGACCGCGCGCAGCAGCAGGTCGGTGAAGTCGGAGTCCTTCTTGACCGCGAACAGGCCGGCCGCCTCGCCCTCGTCGGCGTTCATCTCCCGCTGGTAGCGGAAGAGTTCGGGGTCGAGGCCGAGTTCGCCGAGGTGTTCGGTCCAGCGTTCGTGGATCTCCTCCCAGTGCACCTCCAGGTGCGGGTACGCCTTGCCGGCCTCCATGAGGGCGTCGCGGAAGCCCTTCATGGTGCGGCGGCGGCCCTGCGCGCCGGACACGCCCTCGGCGGCGGCCCGCACCGCGGTGGACTCGGCCACCGGGAGGTTGTCCAGGCTCAGTCCGGGGCCGGGCCGGAAGGAGTACCAGGCCTCGGCGAACTTGCGCGGGTCGTTGGAGACCTGGCGGCCGCGCCATTCGCTGACCTTGCCGACGACCACGCACTCGCCGGTCTGCACGTGCTGCCACTCCAGGGCGACGTGGCCGCAGTCGTCGGCGAGCAGGAACTTGCGCAGCACGCCGGAGCTGGCGCCGCCGAGGGTGTTGCGGTGGCCGGGGAGCATCACCGAGAAGATCAGCTTGAGCAGCACGGACTTGCCGCCGCCGTTCTCCAGGAACAGCACGCCCGCGGGCGCGGGGCGGCGCGGCGGACCGGACGGCTCCTCCGCGAAGAACTCCGCCTGGGTGGGCGCCGGATCGGGCACGGGCTCGCCGACGCCCCGCAGGTCGAGCACGGTGTCGGCGTAGCGCGCACCGGCGGGCCCGATGGAGTAGAGGCGGACGCGGGACAGCTCGTACATGGCGGACTCTCGTAAGTCTGGTGAAAGGTGCGGTCGTTCGGGGGCGCGGGGTGGGTCAGGAGTGGAAGGGGAGGCCCGCGTCGGCCACCAGGTCCAGGTCGTCGGTGTCCTCGGGAGGCAGCAGGCTGGCGGTGCCGTCGGTCACCGGGACCACGCCCAGCTCGATCAGTTCGGCCATGGCGGCGGTGCCGGCCAGGTCGCGGACCTGGAGCTGGTAGCGGGCGGTGGTGCGGTAGGTGCCGCCGCCCTCGTCGCCGGTGCGCTGGAGGAAGCCGGAGTCGGTGAGGAAGGCGAGGGCCTTGGCGACGATGCCGGTGGTGGAGGAGGCGGGCCGGCGGGCATCCTTGGTGGCGCCGGTGGCGCTGCGTCTGGCCCAGATCCGCCAGGCGGCCTCCAGGCCGGGCGCGTCGGTGGCCGGGTCGGTGTTCTCGCCCTGTTCCTCGGCGCGCTCCTCCAGGCGGCGGCAGGCCTGGCGGACGAACGCGTCGACGCCGTTGACCGTGACCCGGCCGATGTAGCCGTCGTCGGCGAGGTCCTCGGGGCGCGGGAAGGCGAGGGCGGCGACGGCGAGATGGGCCAGGCCGTGCAGGAAGCGGTCGCCGGAGTCGGCGGTGGTGCGGCGCGCGTAGTCGCCCATGCGGACGGCGAACACCGAGTCCTCGGCGGCGGTCACGGCCATGCCGGCGCGCGGGGACACCTCCAGGACGACGAGTCCCAGGCCGGTGGCGACGGCGTCGGCGAGCCGGGCGAACGCCGGGTCCTCGCGGTAGCGGCGCAGCAGTTCGGTGTAGTCCTGGTCGCGGGCGGGCTGGAGCTTGGGCTGGAGCCCGTAGGCGACGAGCCGCGCCGCGTCGGCGGCGTCGGCGGGGGTGACGGCGGCGGTGGCCGGCGGGGCCGGGGCCTCGGTGTCACTCCACTCGACGTGCTCGCTCACGGCTTTGACTCCTTGTCGCTCTCTGTCTTGCTCACGCTGCGTGCGGACGCTCACCGCGGCCCGCTCATGCCGCTCGGTCCGCCGCCATGCCGGCCGCGTCCAGCAGCGCCATGCCGACGACCAGATCGGCGCCGCCGAACTCCGGGTCGTCCAGCTCGGTGCCGTCGTCCACGGCGAACAGCAGCTTCTCCTCGCCCTGCCGGTAGGCGGTGCCGACGGCGGGGCTGGCCGCGTGCACCGCGAGCAGGGCGACCAGGTACGCCAGATCGGGGTCGCCGGTGCGCCGGGCCTCGGCGAGCAGCCCGGAGAGCCTGCGCGGGGCGTCGGCGGGCAGGTCGAGCAGCTCCATGGCGGCGGCCAGCTGCTCCTCGCTGAACCGGCTGTCGTCCGGCGTCGCGATCAGGTCCGGCTCGGGCATCTCCGCGCCCAGGTGCTCGCGCTCCACGGGCGGGGTCAGCAGGATGTCCACGAGGTCGGCGACCCGCACCGAGACGGGGGTGCGGGGGCCGGTGCCGCGGGCGAAGAAGGCGTCGGTGACCCGGCTCGCCCGCTCGACGGGGAGGGTCAGCACCGGGGCGACCAGCTGGCCGTACAGGTCTATCCCCGCGGTGCTCGCGGGCGCGGCGAAGGCCTGCCGGTCCTGTTCGGCGCGGAACAGCGGGCCCGCCTCCAGCAGCCGGGACTGGAGCTGGGTGTGCCGGCGGATGCAGTCCTTGACGATGTCGACCAGCTCGGCGGCGCGCCGCTTGTGCTCGGGTTCCTCGGTCTCGTCGCGGGCCTTGCGGATGTTGGTGAGGATGGCGTTCTCGTGGCGGTACCGGTCGGCCACGTGGTCCAGGGCCTCGGCGATCATGTCGGGTACGGCGTTGAGCCAGTCGACCGCGCGGACGTTGCGCCGGGTGGCCTCCAGGGCGCGGCGCAGGGTCTCGGAGTACTGCACCGTGCGGTAGCGGGCCTGCTCGGCGGCGAGCTGGGCGTCGGCGAGCCGGCCCCGGTTGATCAGCACCTCCAGCTTGACCTCGGCGGCGATCTGGGCGCTGGTGACGTCGGTGTCGAGGGCGCCGACCAGGACGTTGACCGCCTCGTCGGTGGTGCGCAGGTACACCGTGCCGCCGGGGCCCGGAACCTCTTCGATCAGCTTGAAGTCGTAGTCGCGGCGGACATACGTGCCGTCCGCCGTGAAGGTGCCGTAGACGGCGCGGAAGCCGCGGTCCACGCTGCCGACGTTGATCAGGTTCTCCAGGACCCAGCGGGCCACCCGTTCGTGCTCGGCGGTGGGGCGGTGCGGGGCCTGGGCGGCGATGCGGGGGATCAGGCGGGCGACGATCTGCTCGTGGTCGGCGCCGGTGTCGAAGTCCATGTTCAGTGTGACCAGGTCGATGGCGGCGAGGGCCACCTCGGCCATGCCGTAGACCGAGTACTCGCCCGCGAGGCTGCCCTTGCGGGCGTCCAGGTCATGCAGCGGCGCGGTGCACGCGAGCGCGCGCAGCCGGCGGGCGAGGCCCTCGTCGGCCGCGGGTCCCTGCGCGGGACGCTGCGCGGTGCTGAGCTGCGGCTTGGCGGGGTCGGAAGTCACGGTGCACAGAGTAGGTCCTTGGTCTGACATCTACCCAAACGGGAAGCCGCGGGGGTGCGGATCATCGCTTTTCGACTGCCGGTGCGTCGCGTCCCTTACAGGGCGCTGTCCTCGCCCACCCGGCGCCGGTACGCCTCCACCACCCGCTCCAGCGAATCCGCCAGGTAGGTCTCCAGCAACCCCTCCGCCGTGCCCCGCTCCCCCGCCTCCAGCGCGCCCAGGATCTCCCTGTTGCGCGTCAGGTACGGCTCGTGCAGCCGGCGCGGGTCGTCCACCAGGTGGAAGGCCAGGCGGAGTTCGGCGAAGACGCTGCGCATCAGCTCGTCCGTGCGGGCGCTGCGGGCGAGGGCGACCAGTTCCCGGTGGAAGTGGATGTTGGCCGTACCCACCGTTTTCCAGTCATCCTCGGCGGCCGCCGCCTCGCCCGCGGCGACCGCGCCGGACAGCCCGCGCAGGGGGTACGGCGGCTCGCCGAGGCCGCGGACGACGGCGCACTCGACGAGGGCGCGGGTGCGGTAGATGTCCTCGACGTCCTCGACGGTCAGGACCCGTACGAACACGCCCCGGTTGAGCTCGTGGACCAGCAGGCGTTCGTGCGTGAGCAGCCGGAACGCCTCGCGCAGGGTGTTGCGGGAGACGCCGAGCGCGCCGCCGATGCTGTCCTCGGACAGCCGGGTGCCGGGCGGGAAGTACCCGTCCGCGACACGGCTGCGGAGGATGTCCGAAACCCGCTCCGCCGTGCTCGTACGGCCCAGGAGGGCGCGGTCGTCGGCCAGTCCCGCCAGCTGCTCTGCCATGCCCGGAATTCAACCGCAGCCGGCGGAACGAAACAACATGGGTATTGAGGGATCGTTGAACAATCCTCTACGGTGCTCGGCACGGCTCACTCCACCGCACCCTCCGTCCCCTTCTGCGAGGTGCCCATGAGCACGACCCCTCCTCCCTCCGCCACCGCCGCCGCGCCCGAACGCACCGCCCAGGACGGCGCGTTCGGCTGGCTGCGCGACCTCGGCCCGCACGGGCGGCGCGCGTTCGCCGGGGCTTTCGGCGGCTATGCCCTGGATTCCTACGACTACTTCACGCTGCCGCTGAGCATGGTGGCGCTCTCCGCGTACTTCGGCCTGGACAGCGGCCGGACCGGTCTGTTCACCACCGTCACGCTGGTGGTCTCGGCGGTCGGCGGCGCCCTGGCGGGCGTGTTCGCCGACCGGGTGGGCCGGGTCCGGGCGCTGGTGATCACGGTGCTCACCTACGCGGTCTTCACCGTGGCCTGCGGTTTCGCGCCGGACTTCGAGACGCTGCTGGTCTTCCGGGCGCTCCAGGGCCTCGGCTTCGGCGGCGAGTGGGCGGTCGGTGCGATCCTGGTCGCCGAGTACGCCTCCGCCCGCCACCGGGGCCGTACCCTCGGCGCGGTCCAGAGCTCCTGGGCGGTCGGCTGGGCGCTGGCCGCCGTCGTCTACACGCTGGTCTTCTCCCTCGCGGGCGACGACCTGGCCTGGCGGGTGATGTTCTGGACCGGCGCGCTGCCCGCGCTGCTGGTGCTGTGGCTGCGCCGCCGGGTGCACGACGCGCCGGTGGCCCTCGCCGCCCGCGAACAGGACCCGCGCCGGGGCTCGTTCACCGCGATCTTCCGGCCGGGTCGCGCCGGCGCCCCCGGTCTGCTGCGCACCACGCTGCTGGCGAGCCTGCTGTCCACGGGCGTGCAGGGCGGCTATTACACGCTGGCCACCTGGGTGCCGACGTACCTGAAGTCCGACCGGGGTCTGTCGGTCGTCGGCACCGGCGGCTACCTCGCCTTCCTCATCTCCGGCGCGTTCCTCGGCTATCTGACCGGCGGCCACCTCACCGACCGGCTCGGCCGGCGCGCCACCATCTGGCTGTTCGCGCTGCTGTCGGCGGTGTGCGTGCTGGCGTACGCGCACATCCCGCAGGGGGCGAACACGGTGCTCCTGGTCCTCGGTTTCCCGCTCGGGTTCTGCATGTCGGCCATCTTCAGCGGCTTCGGCTCCTACCTCAGCGAGCTGTATCCGACGGCGGTGCGCGGTACCGGACAGGGCTTCACCTACAACACGGGCCGCGCGGTGGGCGCGGTCTTCCCCACGCTGGTCGGCTTCCTGGCCGACGGCTGGGGCGTCGGCGGCGCGCTGGTCTTCGGCGCGGTCGGCTACGGCATCGCGGCACTGGCGCTGCTCGGGCTGCCCGAGACGCGCGGGAAGGAACTGGCATGACAGGGTTGCGGCGCACCGAGGACCGTCCCGTCACCACGCTCGACGAGCGGGCGCCCGGCTGGAGCCCGCGGACCGCGCGGGCCCGGTTCCGCGCGGGGCTGGCCGGCCCCACGGCCGGGGTCGCGGCCGGGCACACCCAGGCCAACCTGATCGCGGTGCCCGCCGACTGGGCCTACGACATGCTGCTGTTCTGCCAGCGCAACCCGAGGCCCTGTCCGGTGCTCGACGTCACCGACGCCGGCTCCACGACGACGGTGCTCGCCGAGGGCGCCGATCTGCGCACCGATCTGCCGCGCTACCGGGTGTGGCGGGACGGCGAGCTGGTCGCGGAGCCGACCGACGCGCGGCCGTACTGGCGCGGGGACCTGGTGGCCTTCCTGCTCGGGTGCAGTTTCACCTTCGAATGGGCGCTGAGCCGGGCGGGCGTGCCGATCCGCCATGTCGAACAGGGCCGCAATGTGCCGATGTACGTCACCGGGCGCCCGTGCCGCCCGGCGGGCCGGCTGAGCGGGCCGATGGTGGTGTCCATGCGCCCGGTGCCGCCCGAGCGGCTCGGGGCGGCGATCCGGGAGAGCAGTCTGCTGCCGGCGGTGCACGGCGGGCCCGTGCACTGCGGGGACCCGGCCGGGCTCGGCATCGCGGACCTCGACCGGCCGGACTTCGGCGACCCGGTGGCCCTCCAGGACGGCGACATCCCGGTGTTCTGGGCGTGCGGGGTGACCCCGCAGGCGGCGGTGATGGCCTCCCGGCCGCCGTTCGCCATCACCCACGCACCGGGCCAGATGTTCCTGACGGACGCCCGCGACGAGCAGTACCGGCTGGTCGGCGTGGACTGACACGCCGTACGGACGCCGGACCGGCAACCCCATGACCCGACGAACCGGGAGAGACAGGAACGACCATGACCGCGATCGATCTGAACGCCGACCTCGGCGAGGGCTTCGGCCGCTGGCGGCTCACCGAGGACGAACAGCTGCTGTCCGTCGTCACCAGCGCCAACGTGGCCTGCGGCTTCCACGCCGGGGACGCGGCCACCATGCGCCGGGTGTGCGAACTGGCCGCCGCCCGCGGGGTGACGATCGGCGCCCAGGTTTCCTACCGGGACCTCGCCGGGTTCGGGCGGCGCGCGATGGACGTCCCCTCCGCCGAGCTGACGGCCGAAGTGGCGTACCAGATCGGCGCCTTGGAGGTGTTCGCGCGTGCCGCCGGGGCGCGGGTGGCGTACGTCAAACCGCACGGCGCGCTCTACAACCGGGTCGTGCACGACGAGGAGCAGGCCGCCGCGGTGATCGACGGGGTGCTGCTCGCCCACCCCGCGCTGCCGGTCCTCGGCCTACCCGGCTCCCGGCTGCTGGAGCTGGCCGGGAAGGCGGGCCTGCCGGCCGTGCCGGAGGCGTTCGCGGACCGGGCGTACACCGACGCGGGCACGCTGGTGCCGCGCGGCAGGGAGGGCGCGGTGGTGAGCGATCCGGAGGCGGTCGTACGGCGCTCGGTCGGGCTCGCACGCTCCGGCGTGGTCACCGCGCACTCCGGCGAGCGGGTGCGGGTGCGCGCCCGCTCGCTGTGCCTGCACGGCGATACGCCCGGCGCGGTGGAGCTGGCCCGGCAGGTGCGGGCGCGGCTTCTCGCGGCCGGTGTGCGGGTGGAGGCCTTCGCATGAGGGTGCTGCCGGCCGGCGCGGAGGCGCTGCTCATCGAGGTGGACTCGGCCGAGGAGGCGCGGGCCCTGCACGCGGCGCTGCTGCGGCGCCGCGCGCAGGGCACGCTGACCGTCCGCGAGCTCGTGCCGGCCGCGCGCACGGTCCTGCTGGACGGCCTGCCCGACCCGGCCCGCTGGGCAGCGGAACTGGCCGCGCTCGAAGGGGAGTCGCCCGAGCCCCCGGCGCGCTCCCTGGTCGAGATCCCGGTGCGCTACGACGGCCCCGACCTCTCCGTCGTCGCCGCGCACTGGCGGGTGTCCGAGCGGGAGGTGGCCCACATCCACGCGAGCACCGAATTCACCGTGGCGTTCTGCGGGTTCGCGCCCGGCTTCGGCTATCTCACCGGGCTCCCGGCCCGCTACGCCGTCCCGCGCCGGGCCACCCCGCGCACGGCGGTCCCGCCCGGCGCGGTCGCGCTCGCGGGGCCGTACACCGGCGTGTACCCGCGCACCTCGCCGGGCGGCTGGCAGCTGATCGGCGCCACGGACGCGGTCCTGTGGGACCACACCCGCGAACCGGCGGCGCTGCTGTCGCCGGGCACGCGGGTGCGGTTCGTGCCGGTGCAGGGCGCCGCGCCGGTGGAGGTGCCATGACCGACCGCGCGCTCGTCGTCGTACGCCCCGGCCTGCTGACCACCGTGCAGGACCTCGGGCGGCCCGGTTACGCGCACCTCGGGGTGCCCCGCTCCGGAGCGCTGGACCCGCCCGCAGCGGCGCTCGTCAACCGGCTGGCCGGGAATCCGCCGGACGCGGCGGTGCTGGAGACGACGCTCGACGGGTGTGCGCTGCGCCCCCGTTCGACGGTGACCGTGGCGGTCGGCGGGGCACCCTGCCCGGTGGCGGTCGGCGGCCGTCCGGCGGCGTGGGGCGCGCCCGTGGTGGTGCCCGCCGGTGAACTCCTGGAGGTGGGCGCGGTGACGGCGGGCGTGCGCGGCTACGTCGCCGTGGGCGGGGGCATCGCCGTCGAGCCGGTGCTCGGCAGCCGCGCCACGGACCTGCTGTCCGGCCTCGGCCCGGCGCCGCTCGCCGAGGGCACGGTGCTGCCGCTGGGCCGCCCGGCCGGGCCGCCCGCGCGGGTGGACGCCGCCCCGCAGCCGGGCCCGCCGGCCGAACTCGTGCTCCGGGTGACGCCGGGCCCGCGCGCGGACTGGTTCACGGCACGCGGCCGGTACGACCTGACCGCGCGCGCCTACCGGGTGTCCCCGGCGAGCAACCGCATCGGCCTGCGCACCGAGGGCCCCGCGCTGGAACGCGTCCGCGCGGGCGAACTGCCCAGCGAGGGCATGGTGCTGGGCGCCGTACAGGTCCCGCCGGACGGCCGCCCGGTGGTCTTCCTGGCCGACCATCCGACCACCGGCGGCTATCCGGTGATCGCCGTCGTCCACCCCGCCGACCTCCCCGCCGCCGCCCAGTCCCCTCCGGGCACCCCGGTCCGGTTCGTCCCCGTACGACGACGCTGACGCACCGGCGGGACGAGGCCGGCGCGGGACGAGGGCGGGACCTTCCCGGAGAGCGGCAGGCCCTGTCAGGCGCGCGGGGGTACCGGTCGCCGAGCCGGACGGCGCCCGCCCCCCGGCTGCCGGGGCCGGGGTCAGCCGATACCGACCCCCAGGTCGAGCGGTCCGGGCGTGGGCAGCGCGGCGCGCGGGGGGAGGCCGGTCGGGGCGGCTGCCCCGGCCGGCGTGGGGGCCGGGCGCCGCTGCGGGAGCGCGGCCAGGGCGGCGGCGACCGCGGCGGACGCGGCCGCGTCGAGCTCGGCGCCGGTGCCACGGGCGCGGTGGCGCAGTTCCTCGGCGGCGAGGGACAGGAGCTGGGGCAGCAGGTCCCGGCAGCGGCGGGCGACCCACGCGGTGCCCGCGGTGGCCAGCCACAGCAGGCTCGCCGCACGGGTGGGTGCCGGGAACTCCGGTTCGGGACAGGGGGGTTGGCCGGTGGCGTGGCCCGCTTCGGCGAGCAGGGCGTGGAAGCGGGCGGCCAGCCGGCGGTGGCCGCGTTCGCCGGGGTGCAGCCGGTCCGCGCTCCACAGGGCCCGGTCGGCGATCCAGCCGCCGTCGCACGCGTGCAGATGGACCGCCCCGTACCGGTCGGACAGGGCGTGCACCACCGCGTTGACCGCCCGCTGGCGGCGGGCCAGCGGAGCGGCCAGCGCGCTCGGCAGGCCGAGCATCGCGCCGGGGTCGGGCAGGCAGGCGGTGAGCAGGGTGGCGCCCTCGCGGGTGCAGGCCGCGTAGACCTGGTCGAGGCGGGCGGCCACCGCGTGGATGTCGAAGGTGTGACGCAGGGTGTCGTTGACGCCGACGACCACCGCCACCAGGTCGGGGCGCAGCGCGAGGGCGGCCGGGGTCTGCCGCTCCAGCACGTCACGGGTCTGCGCGCCGCTCACCGCGAGGTTGGTGAACCGCGTGCCCGCGCCGAGCGAGGGCGCGAGCAGCGCGGCCCAGCCCCGCGGGCCGTCCTCGGTGAAGTCGCCCACGCCCGCGGTCAGCGAGTCCCCGAGGGCGACGAAGCGGACGGCTCTCATGCCACGCCCTCCGGGACGCCCCGCCGGGTGCCGCCCCGGCCGTCCGGGCGGTGCGGACGGTCCGGGCGGTCAGGGCGGTCCGGGCGGTCCGGGACGCGGTCCAGCACCTCCGTGTCGTGGGCGGCGAGGAACGCCTCCACCGCCGCGCCCCAGCCGAAGCACTCGGCCCGCGCGCGTGCCGCCTCCCGGCGCTCGGCCTCGGGCCGGTCCAGGAGCAGTTCGACGGCGTCGGCGAACGCCTCCCCGTGGTCGGCCGCGCTCGCCCCGGCGGACCCGATGACCTCGGGCAGCGCGGAGGAGGCGCTGGCCACCACGGGCGTGCCGCAGGCCATCGCCTCCAGGGCGGCGAGCCCGAAGGTCTCGGCGGGTCCGGGGGCGAGCGCGAGATCGGCACCGGCCTGGAGCACGCCGAGCGCGGCCCGGTCGGAGACGTGCCCGAGGAAGGTCACCGGCAGCCCCCGTTCGCGGGCGCGCTGCTCCAGGCGGCCCCGCAGCGGCCCGTCTCCCGCGACCACCAGCACCGCGCGCCGTCCGCGCCGCAGCAGCGCCTCCAGGGTGTCGAGGGCGGTGCCGGGACGCTTCTCCACGGACAGCCGGGAGCACATCACCAGCAGCGCCTCTCCCTCGCGCGCGTGCCGGGCGCGGGCGCCGGAATCGCGCAGCGCGGGATGCCGGGCCATCAGGTCGACGCCCAGGGGGGCGCGTACGACATTGCGCGCGCCGATGCGGACGAACTCGCGCTCGGCGTATTCGGTGGTGCACACCACGCGCGAATAGACGTGCGCGGTACGGGTGTTGAGGGCGTCCGCGGCCCGCCGGGACAGGTGCTCGGGCAGGCCCCAGGTACGCAGCACGCCGTCGGCGGTCTCGTGGGAGACCATCACGGCGGGCACCCGCGCCCGGCGCGCCCAGCGGCCGGTCCAGCGCAGGGTGGTCCGGTCGGAGACCTCCAGCCGGTCGGGGGCGAGATCCTCCAGGAGGGCGGCGAGGCGGCGCTTGTCGGTCAGCACGCGATAGCCGCCGGTGCCGGGGAGCAGCGGTCCGGGCAGGGTGATCACACGGCCCTGCTCGGTGTCGGTGTCGGTGTGCCGGGCACCGGGCACGATCAGCACCGGCTCGTGGCCCGCCGCCAGGAAGCCCTTGCCCAGCTCGCGCAGGGCGGTGCGCAGACCACCGGAGGCGGGCGCGACGAAGTTGGCGAGCCGGACGATGCGCAGCGGCCGGGCGGTCGCACCAGTCATACCGGTCGCCCCCGTCACACGGTTCGCCCCGGCCACGCCGCTCGCCCCGGTCACACCGCTCGCCCCGGTCACACCGTTGGCACCGGTCGCGCCACTCGCCCCTGTGGTACCGGTCGTGCCGCTCATGCCGCCACCGCCGTCCGGCGCCCGGCGAGCACGTCCTCGTAGTGTCCGATCAGCCGGTCGCCGACGGCGGCCCAGGTGCGCCCCTCGACCAGGGCGCGGGCGGCGGCGCCGAACGCGGCGCGGCGGGCGGGGCCGCCGGCCAGGGAGCGCACGGCGTCCCGGACGGCCTCCGCGTCGCGCGGCGGCACCAGCAGTCCGGTACGGCCGTGGTCGACCAGGTCCAGCGGCCCGCCGACGGCCGGCGCGACGACGGGAACGCCGCTGGCCATGGCCTCCTGCACGGTCTGGCAGAAGGTCTCGAACGGGCCGGTGTGCGCGAACACGTCCAGCGAGGCGAAGATCCGCGCCAGGTCGCCGCCGGTACGGCGGCCCAGGAAGGCGGCGCCGGGCAGCGCCTCGGCCAGGTGGGCGTGGCTGGGCCCGTCGCCGACGACGACGAGCCGGACACCGTCCAACGCGCAGACGCCGGCGAGCAGTTCGACGTGCTTCTCGGGGGCGAGCCGGCCGACGTAGCCGACGATCAGCTCACCGTCCGGGGCGAGTTCCCGGCGCAGCTCCTCGTCCCGGCGGTCTGGCCGAAAACGTACGGTGTCCACGCCCCGCGGCCACAGCCGCACCCGCGGCACGCCGTGCGTCTCCAGATCGCCCAGGGCGGCGCTGGAGGGGGCGAGGGTGCGGTCGGCGGCGCCGTGCACGGAGCGGATCCGGCGCCAGGCGGCGGCCTCCCCGGCGCCCATGTAGGTGCGGGCGTACCCGGCGAGGTCGGTCTGGTAGACGGCCACGGCGGGCAGGCCGAGCCGGGCGGCCGCCGCCATCCCGCGGGCGCCGAGGACGAAGGGACTGGCGAGGTGCACCACATCGGGCCGGTGCGTGACGAGGGCCGCGGCCAGGCGCCGGCTGGGGAGGGCGACGCGGACCTGGGGGTAGCCGGGGAGCGGGAGGGAGGGGATCCGGACGACCGGACAGGGGGCGTCCATGTCCGGTTTGGTGCCGGGAGCAGGGGCGGGGGCGACGACGAGTGGCTGGTGACCGCGGTCTGCGAGGTGCCGGGCGGTCTGGAGCGCGCAGTGGGCCACGCCGTTCACATCGGGGGGAAAGGATTCGGTCACGATGACGACACGCATACGGGTGTTGTCGCCGCGCCGGACGTGGCCGCGTCAACGTCGATCTTTCCGCACGGGGAACGTCCCATGAGCGTTGCGCTCCGCGGCCGGGCGGGCCGGGCGGCGGCCATGGGGCGCTGGTCCGGAGGTCACCCGGTGTTCATCCAGGGCCTTCGGCGTTCATACCGGCACCGGCCGCCATACCGGCACCTGCCGCGCCGGTCGCGCGCGCCGGCGTGCGCCGCGCATGCGGACCCGTCGTGACGTACGGCAGCTCGCGGGAATACGACCGCTCGTGGGAGTACGCCCGCTCGTGGCGTCGTACGCGGACCGCCCCGGCGCCCCCTCGTCAGCCCGCCGTCATGTCCGGTCCGAAGCGGCTGCGGACCGCCGTCTGGACCTCGTCCTCCTCGGCCGGGTCGGCGGCGAGGCGGCGGAGGCGTTCGACGACCCGGTTGTCGCCGGTCTCGGCATGCCGGGCGGCGAGTTCGCGGGTGGTCTCCTCGCAGTCCCAGAGGCATTCGACGGCGAAGCCGGTGGCGAAGGAGGGGTCGGTGGCGGCCAGGGCGCGGGCGGCACGGCCGCGCAGGTGGGAGGAGGCGGTCTCCCGGTAGACGTGGCGCAGCACCGGGGCCGCGCAGGCGATGCCGAGGCGGCCGGCGCCGTCGACCAGGGTCCACAGCGTGGGCGCGTCGGGGCCCTCGCCGCGCACGGCCTCGCGCAGGGCGCCGAGCACGAGCGGGCTGTCCTGGGCCCCACCGCGGCAGGCGAGGACGCGGCCGGCGGCGGCGCCGAGCACGTCGGGGCGCTGCGCCCAGCGGCGCGCGCGGTCCACGGCGGCGATACTGCGCATCCGTTCGAAGGCGTCGACGGCGGCCTCCACGACGACCGCGGTGCCGTCGGCGACCGCGGCCTCAAGGAGGTCGAGCGCGTCGGGATCGTTGCTGTCGGCGAGATAGCGCAGAGCGGTGCAGCGGGCCCCGTCGGTGCCGGCGCGGGCGGCCAGCAGGATCTCCGGCCGGTCCTCGGGCCCGGCCACGGCGACCAGGCAGCGGGCGGCGGGCACATGGCGGGCGGTGCCCCGGTCGAGGCCCTGCTGGGCCCATTCGAAGACGGCGCGCACGCTCCAGCCGGGGCGGGGCCCGGCCGGCCGCATCTGCCGTTGCCAGCGGTCGAAACATCCGGTCTCGTGGGCGGCCCGCACCCGGCCGCCGATGCCGTCGCGCGGATCCTCGGCCCACAGCCGCCAGGGCCGGGGCTCGAAGGCGTCGCGCACGGTGGCGGCCAGCTCGGCCTCACCCTCGGGGTCGGCGGGGAAACGGGCGAGCACCGGGGCGGCAAGGGCGCGCAGTCCCGCGTCGTCGTCGCGCAGGGCCAGTTCGTCCAGCGCCCAGGCCCAGTTGGCGCCCTGGGCGGCGTACCGGCGCAGCAGGACGAGGGCGTCCCGGCGGCCGTAGGAGGCGAGGTGGCCGAGGACCGCGAGGGCCAGGCCGGTGCGGGACTCGTCCGTGTCGAGGTGGTCCTCGGGGTCGAAGAGGTGCGCCTCGACGGCGTCCAGTTCGCCGTTGAGGTCGAGAAAGAGCCGGGCGTAGTAAAGGGAGCGGTTCTCCACCTGCCAGTCGTGGCGGGGATCGCGCAGCACACAGTGATTCAGGGCCGCGAGCGCTTCCGCGCGGGGGGCGGTGAGCGCGTGCAGCGTGCCGTCGCCGCGGCCCCGCTGGAGCAGGCCGAGCAGCGTACCGCTGGGCGCTATGACCGGATCGAACATGGGAAACAGCCTCACATCAAGCGTCGACGCAACCGGGGAACACGCACTACCTGGCCGCGTGACACAACGTCGGAGCGCCCGCCGTCTCTTGCTTGCTGCAACCCATTTCTCTCTGCCTCTCGTCGGTGGCCCATGCGGACCGCATCACGGCCCGCGCGGTGCGGCAACACCTGCCCAGCCATCGCGACCGTGAATCACGTCGTCATGATGACCCGCGGTGTGTGCTGCCGCGACCGTATTTCCGGCGGCCCTGTACCGCCTCCCCCGTTTTCCGTGTCTTAGCTGGTCAGAAGCCCTGCGTCAGCTGGTGCCGAACAGTTCGAGGACGTCGGTCCGGTCGAACATGCGGGCGGTGTCGATGGCCGAGGGCGTGCCCTCGGCGGGGTCGGCGCCGCCCTCCAGGAGAGCCTTGACGACCTCCGTCTCCCCCTTGAAGACCGCGCCCGCGAGGGGGGTCTGACCCCGGTCGTTGACGCGGTTCGCCTCGGCGCCGCGGGCGAGCAGCGCGCGCACCGCGTCGGCGTGCCCGTGGTACGCGGCGAGCATCACCAGGGAGTCCCCGCGGTCGTTGGTGAGGTTGGCCGGAACGCCCGCGTCGACGTACGCCACGAGTGCCTCGGTCTGCCCCTGCCGGGCCAGATCGAAGATCTTGGTCGCCAGCTCCACGACCTCGGGGTCGGGGGCTTCGCTCATCGGCCGGACCGCCTCTCATTACAACCGTTCAGGTGAACCGCAAGGGTACTGGCTCGTGCCTCACATGACCCGTTGTGCCCGACGTAAAGATCGCTACGGGCGGCCTCGGACGCAAGTGCCCTGCTCGTGGGCACCGTACCGGCTCCACCGCTCGGGCGAATAGTCACGATATTCACCCGCTTGCGCTCTTTGTCGTATAGGCACATTCTGTGATCCTGGAAGCACTGATGGTGACTGTCCCCCTCGACACCAGGAGGCACCCCAATGATCCTCTCCATGTCAGGCGTCGTCCTGCTCGGCACCGTCATGTTCCTCTACTTCCGCAAGGACGGCCTCAAGGGCTCGCACGCCTGCGTCTCGACCCTGTTCGGGTTCTACCTGTCGAGCACGGCCATCGCGCCGAGCATCAAGGCGGGCGGGGAGAGCCTGGCCAGCCTCCTGGGCGGCATCAAGTTCTGACGCCGGTCCCGCACGACGCCCCGCCCGTACGCACCACCAGGAGACAGCAGTGGCCCGGCGCCCTCTCCCCCGCATTCTGAGCAAGGACGGCGCGCAGCTCGCCCGTACGCAGCTGGCCAGGAGCCGGGAGCTGGCCCGGACGGCGGCCGACAGCGCCACCGACGTGCTGCATCCGCTGATCGCCCTCTCGCGCGGGCTGCGCCTGCTCGCCGCGGCGGGGCGGCAGAGATGGGCCGCCACCCCCAAGGACCGGCGCGGGCCCCTGCTGTTCCTGGTGGCCTGCGCGGTCCTGGCCGTGGCGCTGGCGCCGTACGGGCCGCTGCTCGCCGTCATCACCGTGATGGCGGCGGCGGCCTGGCTGGGCCGCGACCGCACCCCGCCCGTGCCCGAGGGCCCCGACGAGTCCCAGACCGAGCGGCTCCAGGCGCTGTACGAGGCGCTGGTGCCGTACTTCTCCGTCCCCGAGGACCCCGCGCCGCTGTACGCGCCCGGCGGTGAGTGGGACACGGCCTTCACCGCGCACGAGTTCGACGGCGCGGGGCGCGTCGGGCAGCTGGTGCTGCGCTACCCCGCGTATTTCCCGGACGGCGAGCCCGAGGCCCGCGCCCGGATCGAGCGGGTGCTCAGCGCGAAGGCGGGCCGCGGGCGGGAGTACCGCTTCGGGTGGGACGAGGAGGGCAACCAGCTCACCGTGACCGCCCTGCCGCCGCTGCCCGCCGACATCGTGGCCCAGCGGTTCGTGACCGCGCCCGGCGAGAGCGTGCTCGGCTTCACCGACCCCGGCGAGGTGCAGCGCACCCTCCCCCTCTCCTTCGGGGACTACGGGGACTCGTACGAGGAGGCGCGCGACGTCCCGCCGGTCGTCTGGCGCACCGGCACCCGCTCCACCGAGCCGCATCTGCTGGCGGTCGGCCAGCCCGGCAGCGGCACGTCCACGCTGCTGCGCTCCCTCGCCCTCCAGGCGCTCCAGTACGGCGATGTCCTCATCGTGGACGGCGGGGGCACCGGCGAGTACGCGTGCCTGACCGGCCGGGAGGGGGTGCTGGCCGTGGAGTGCGCGCTGCCGGGGGCGCTGACCAGCCTGGAGTGGGCCGCGCGGGAGACCGAGCGGCGGCTCGTCGCGATCAACCTCGCCCGGCAGGCGGGTGACCCGCCGCCCGGCGACACCCGGCGCCCCCTGTGGCTGCTCCTCGACCGGCCGAGCGTCTTCGCGCACCTCGCCGGGGTGGACGGCCGCGAGGATCCGCAGACCCTGCTCCAGGTGCCGCTGCGGCACGGGCGGGCGGCGAACGTGACCGTCGTCGTCGCCGAGCAGTACGACGGCCTCGACGCGCTGAGCGAGGCGGTACGGCAGCACACGCGGGCCCGCGTCGCCCTCGGGCCCGCGGCGGTGGGGCAGCTGGAGGCGGTGCTGGGGGCCGCGCCGCGCACGACACCGCCGGCGCAGGTGCCGCCGGGACGGGGGTACGCCCGGCTGGGCCACGGCCCGGTGCACCGGCTCCAGGTGCCGCGGACGCCGGACCCGTACGACGACGCGACGAGCGAGGGGGACCGGCGGGCGGTACTGGACCTCCTCCCCCCTCGCCAGGAACCGGCCCGCCGCCCCGACCTGATCGACCTGACCAAACCGGAACCGGTACCGGCCGAGTAGGGACCGACGGGTTCTCCGGCCGCGGCTACGTCGGCTCTCCGGCCGCGGGTAGGTCGGTTCTCCGCCCACGGGTACGCCGGTCCTTCGACCGCGGGTAGGTCGGTTCTCCGGCCGCGAGTACGTCAGTTCTTCGACCGCGGGCACGTCGTGGCCGAGCGCGCAGTTCCCCGCGCCCCCGGGGAACTGCCGTCCCGTCGGCTGCATCGCACCGCCCGCGCGAGCGAAGCCGGGCGGGCGGACGCACACTCGGGGATCACCCGCACCGGAATCGTGGGCGCGGGAACCACGGGCGCGGCTACGGCTCCACAGCGCCCCGCAAGGGGCGCGGGGAACTGCGCGACCAGCCCCCACCGGCCCACAGCCGAAGAGCCACCCTCACCCCCGGAGAAAATCACGGGCGCGGCTACGATTCCACAGCGCCCCGCAAGGGGCGCGGGGAACTGCGCGACCGGCCCCCACCGGCCCACAGCCGAAGAACCACCCTCGCCCCCGGAGGGAAACGCGGTCCGCGGCCAAAGAACCCCCGGTCTCCGCCCCCGCGTCACGCCACGAACGTCCGCGGTGATTCCGCCGCCGCCCCCGTCCCCCCGGTCTCCACCAGCCGCGCCGCCGCGGCCAGTCGTACCGCCGCCTCCTCCGCCACCGCTCCGCCCACGGTGAACGGCAGCCGGACGTACCCCTCGAACGCGCCGTCCACGCCGAAGCGCGGGCCGGAGGGGACGCGGACGCCCGTGCGTTCGCCCATCTCCGCGAGGCGGGAGCCGGAGAGGCCGCCCGCGCGGACCCAGAGGGTCAGGCCGCCCCGCGGGACGGAGAACTCCCAGTCCGGCAGCTCACGGCGGAGCGCGGCGACGAGCGCGTCCCGGTTCTCCCCCGCCTGCGCCCGCCGCAGCGCCACCGCCTGCTCCCAACCCCCGGTGCTGAACAGCCAGTTGACGGCGAGCTGCTCCAGCACCGGCGTCCCCAGATCCGCGTACGCCCGCGCCGCGACCAGACTGCGCACGATGTCCGGCGCCGCCCGCACCCACCCGATCCGCATCCCGGCCCAGAACGCCTTGCTGGCCGAGCCCACCGTGATCACCGTGGAGCCCGCGGGGTCGAACGCGCACACCCGGCGCGGCATCCGCCCCTGCGCCAGCTCGTCCTCCAGCCACAGCTCGCTCATCGTCTCGTCGGCGACGAGCACCGTGCCGGCCGCGCGCGCCGCGTCCACCAGGCGGCGCCGCTGGTCCTCGTCGGCCAGCGCCCCGGTGGGATTGTGGAAGTCGGCGACCACATAGGCGAGTCGCGGCGCCGCCTCCCGCAGGACCTGGCGCCAGCGGTCCATGTCCCAGCCCGCGAGCCCCTCGGCCATCGCGACCGGCACCAGCCGCGCACCCGCCTCCCGCATCAGCTGGAGGATGTTGGCGTAGGAGGGGGACTCCACGGCGATGCGCTCGCCGCGACCCGCGAAGAGATGGCAGATCGCGTCGATGGCGCCCATCGCGCCGGTCGTCACCATGATCTGCTCCGGCATGGTGGGGATCCCGCGCGCGGTGTAGCGCTCGGCGATCATCGCGCGCAGGGCGGGCAGCCCGGCCGGATAGTCGCCGTGCGTGTGCGCGTACGGCGGCAGTTCCTCCAGCGCGCCCTGCACCGCGCGGGTCAGCCAGGGCTCGGGCGCGGGCAGGGAGGCGCAGCCCAGGTCGATCATCGAGCCGAGGGCCTCCGGGGGCAGCGGCTCCAGGCCGCGCGCGGGCACCGGGTTCCCGGCCGGCACCGCGGTCCAACTGCCCGCGCCGCGCCGGGATTCCAGGAAGCCCTCGCCGCGCAGCGCCTCGTAGGCGGCCGCGACGGTGGTGCGGCTCACCGAGAGGGAGAGAGCGAGTTCGCGCTCGGCGGGCAGCCGGGCGGCGACCGGGACGCGCCCCTCAAGGACCAGCAGCCGGATGCCGTCGGCCAGCGCCCGGTAGGCGGGCGGGCGGCGGCTGCCGGGTCCGGCGGGGCGTTCCTGCTGGGAGGTGAGCAGCCGGGCGAGCTGTGCGGCCCCTACCGCCGAGGTCCACTGCGCCATGAGGTCAGTCCACCTTCCCTGGATTGGCCATGGATGGAGCTTCCTTCCACGCCACAGAGTGACATGCGTCAGGCCACTATCACTACCCAGGGGGGTATGTTGTGTCCACTCCCGGACATACAGGACGCCGATTGGTCCAGCTCTACGCCGGGCTCACGCTCTACGGCGTCAGTTCCGCGCTGCTCGTCGCCTCGGGCCTGGGCCTGGAACCGTGGGGGGTGCTGCACCAGGGGCTCGCGCGGCGGACCGGGCTGAGCATCGGCGAGGTGTCGATCGTCGTCGGCGCGGCGGTGCTGCTGCTGTGGATCCCGCTGCGGCTGCGCCCCGGCCTCGGCACCGTCTCCAATGTCTTCCTCATCGGCCTGGCCCTGGACGGGACGCTCGCGCTGCTGCCCCCGGCGCACTCGCTGCCCGCCCGCGTCCCGCTGATGCTCGCCGGGGTCCTGCTCAACGGCGCGGCGACCGGCCTGTACATCGCGGCGCGCTTCGGACCGGGCCCGCGCGACGGGCTGATGACGGGCCTGCACCAGCGCACCGGGCGCTCGATCCGGCTGATGCGCACGGTGATCGAGGTCACGGTGGTGGCCACCGGCTTCGCGCTGGGCGGCACCATCGGCGTGGGCACCGTGCTGTACGCCCTGTCCATCGGCCCGCTGGCCCAGTTCTTCCTGCGGGTGTTCGCCCTGCCGGCGGCACCGGGCGGCAGCACGATCGTTGCCGAAGGGACACCCCGCGGGGCGATACTGCGTCGGTGACCACCGCGATACGCCACCCCTACCTCGATTATCCGGGCCCCCTCGCCTTCGCCCATCGCGGCGGAGCCGCCGACGGGGTGGAGAACACCGTGGCGCAGTTCCGCCGCGCCGTGGAACTGGGCTACCGCTACATCGAGACCGATGTGCACGCCACGGCGGACGGCCGGCTCGTGGCCTTCCACGACTCGACCCTGGACCGGGTGACCGACGGCGCCGGCCGCATCGCCGACCTGCCCTGGTCCGAGGTCCGGCACGCGCGGGTGGGCGGCCGCGAACCGGTGCCGCTGTTCGAGGAGTTGCTGGAGACCTTCCCCGAGGTCCGCTGGAACGTCGACATCAAGGCGGAGCCGGCGCTGCGGCCCCTGCTGGAGCTGCTGGAGCGCGCGCATGCCTGGGACCGGGTCTGCGTGGGCTCGTTCTCCGAGGCGCGGGTGCTGCGCGCCCAGCGGCTGGCCGGGCCGCGCCTGGCCACCTCCTTCGGCACCCGCGGGGTGCTGGGCCTGCGGCTGCGCTCCTGGGGGCTGCCGGCCGCGCTGCGCCGCTCGGCGGTGGCGGCGCAGGTACCGGAGGCCCAGTCGGGCGTCCCGGTGGTGGACCACCGTTTCGTCCGCGCCGCCCACGCGCGCGGGCTGCACGTCCACGTCTGGACGATCAACGAACCGGAGCGCATGCACCGGCTGCTGGACCTGGGTGTGGATGGCATCATGACCGATCACATCGACACGTTGCGCAAGGTCATGGAGGAGCGCGGGGTCTGGGTCTGAGCCGACCGGGCACCGCCCGCCCTTGCCTTCGCAGGGGAGCGGAAGCGAGGGCACGATGGGGATCGACACCGTGCGCGCGGGGGCGGCGGACGAGACCGCCGGCCTCCGGCGCCAGCAAAGAGGCTGGTACTTCTACGACTGGGCGTACTCGGTCTATTCGGCGAGCGTCCTGACCGTTTTCATCGGCCCCTACCTCACCTCGGTCGCCGAGCACGCGGCGGACTCCGGCGGCTATGTGCACCCGCTGGGCATACCGGTGCGGGCGGGGTCGTACTTCGCGTACGCGGTGTCCCTGTCGGTGATCCTGGCCGTGGTGGCGATGCCGCTGGTGGGCAGCGCGGCCGACCGCACGGGCCGCAAGAAGCCGCTGCTCGCGGCGGCGGCGTACACCGGCGCGGCGGCGACCACGGGCATGTTCTTCCTGGACGGCGACCGGTATCTGCTGGGCGGGGTGCTGCTCGTCGTGGCCAATGCCTCGGCGGCCGTCGGCGGGATGCTCTACAACTCCTATCTGCCGCAGATCGCCCCGCCCGAGGAGCGCGACGCGGTCTCCTCCCGCGGCTGGGCGTTCGGCTACGGCGCGGGCGCCATGGTCCTCGTCGCCAACCTGGTGCTGTACTCGGCGCACGACTCCTTCGGCCTGAGCCAGGGTCAGGCGGTGCGCATCTGCCTGGCCTCGGCGGGCCTGTGGTGGGGCGCCTTCACCGTCGTACCGCTGCGGCTGCTGCGCGACCGGCGGGTGCGGGCGGCGGGGGCGCCGGACGCCTCGCGGGAGGATGTGCCGTCGACGGGGCCCCGGCAGCTCGCGGCGACGGTGCGGGACATGCGCCGGCATCCGCTGACGCTGTCCTTCCTGCTGGCGTACCTGATCTACAACGACGGCATCCAGACCGTCATCTCGCAGGCGTCCGTCTACGGCTCCCAGGAACTGGGGCTCGGGCAGTCCACGCTGATCGTGGCGGTGCTGCTGGTGCAGGTGCTGGCCGTGGCGGGGGCGCTGGCGATGGGACGCCTCGCGCGCACGTACGGCGCCCAGCGCACCATCCTCGGCTCGCTGGTGGCCTGGACGGTCACGCTCGCCGCCGGGTACTTCCTGCCCGCGAAGGCGCCGGTGTTCTTCTTCCTGCTGGCCGCCGGCATCGGCATGGTCCTCGGCGGCAGCCAGGCGCTGTCCCGGTCGCTGTTCTCCCATCTGGTGCCGCCGGGCAAGGAGGCCGAGTACTTCTCGGCGTACGAGCTCAGCGACCGCGGGATGAGCTGGCTCGGCCCGATGCTGTTCGGCGTGACGTACCAGCTGACCGGCAGCTACCGCTCGGCGATCATCTCCCTGGTGGCCTTCTTCGTCATCGGGTTCGCGCTGCTCGCGCGGGTTCCGGTGCGGCGTGCGATCGCCGCGGCGGGGAACCCGGTGCCGGAGAAGATCTAGCGCCGATTTAGCGCTCGGCACGAAAGGGCGGTAGTGTACGCGTTTGGCCTGCCAGGCGTACCGTTACTGCGCGTCAAAGATGCCGAAACGCTGGGTGACATCTGCTAGCAGATGTGACAAACCGGGCGCCTGTGGGTAGAACAAGGGGCGGCTACGACGGCGACGCATGACCCGGAACGGGACTCGGAACGGGAATCTTTACCGCCGACCGGACGTTGACCGGATGACGACGACAGCGACACCTGTCCTGTGGGCGACAAGCCCGGGAGGCACGATTCATGAGTGAGCGAGCTCTTCGCGGTACGCGCCTCGTGGTGACCAGCTACGAGACGGACCGCGGCATCGACCTGGCCCCGCGCCAGGCCGTGGAGTACGCATGTGAGAAGGGTCATCGCTTCGAGATGCCCTTCTCGGTCGAGGCGGAGATCCCGCCGGAGTGGGAGTGCAAGGTCTGCGGGGCCCAGGCACTCCTGGTGGACGGCGACGGCCCGGAGGAGAAGAAGGCCAAGCCCGCGCGCACCCATTGGGACATGCTGATGGAGCGGCGCACCCGTGAGGAACTCGAAGAGGTCCTCGAGGAGCGCCTTGCGGTGCTGCGGTCGGGGGCGATGAACATCGCCGTGCACCCCCGAGACAGCCGCAAGTCGGCATAGCGGGCACAGCGCACAGACACGAGGCCGCGGGCGCCGTACGTTCTTCAGGGACGTACGGCGCCCGCGGTCTGTGTTTTCCGTCTGCGTGTTCCAGGAGCGCCGCGGGGGTCTCAGCGGGTCAGCGGCGGGCGCCGCTCGTCCGGGTCCGGGCCCTCGGCGCGCTCCTCGCGGATGACCTCGCCCTGCACCACCTTGCCGTCGGGGCGGTGCATCCGGGCCTGCTGGAAGGCGTCGCCCAGGCTGCCCGGCGCGGCGGCCCGCAGCCGCTTCCCTACGGTGTTCTCCGCGAGCCGGCTCACCGCCTTCTGCACCGGCGGCAGCAGCAGGAGCAGGCCGAGGCCGTCGGAGATCATGCCCGGAATGATCAGCAGCAGGCCGCCGAGCATCGTCAGCCCGTTGCCCCCGCCGCGCTTGGGGGAACCGCCCCGCTGGAGCGCCTCGTTCAGGTTCTGGAAGGCCCGCCGGCCCGCCCGCTTGATCACCACCGAACCGGCGACCACTCCGGCCACGAGCAGCAGGAACACGGTCTCGCCGCCCGCCGCGCCCGCGACCAGGGTCAGCAGCCAGATCTCCAGCACCAGCCACGCGGCGACGCCCAGCGGCAGATACCTGCGCAGCCGGGAACGCCGGGGCCGGGCGGTGTACGGGGAGGTCGGAGCGCCAGTCGTCATACTCCCAGTGTGCCTGGCGCCGGCTCAGCGCCGGATAAGGGGCTAGGAGGTGCGCTTGTCCTTGCCGGTGAGCTTGGCGACGCGGTCCCCCGCACCCCAGGCGGTGACCCGCCACAGCGCCTCGACCAGGATGTCCTTGCTCATCTTGGAGTCGCCCAGCTCGCGCTCCACGAAGGTGATCGGGACCTCGATCACGTGGTAGCCGGCCTTGACCGCGCGGCGGGCGAGGTCGACCTGGAAGCAGTAGCCCTGCGAGGCGACCTCGTCCAGGCCCAGGCCCTTGAGGGTCTCGGCGCGGAAGGCGCGGTAGCCGCCGGTGATGTCGCGCAGCGGCAGATCGAGAGCGAGCCGGGAGTAGAGGCTGCCGCCGCGGGAGATGAACTCGCGGGACTTGGGCCAGTTGACCACCCGGCCGCCGGGCACCCAGCGGGAGCCGAGCACCAGGTCGGCGCTCTTGAGGGCGGTGAGCAGCCGGGGCAGTTCCTCGGGCTGGTGGGAGCCGTCGGCGTCCATCTCGACCAGCACGCCGTAGTCGCGCTCCAGGCCCCAGCGGAAGCCCGCGAGGTAGGCGGCGCCCAGGCCCTCCTTGCCCTTGCGGTGCATGACCTGGACGTGGTCGTCCGCGGCGGCCAGCTCGTCGGCGAGCTTGCCGGTGCCGTCGGGGCTGTTGTCGTCCGCGATCAGCACGTGCGCCTCGGGGACGGCCTTGCGCACCCGGCCGACGATGGTCTTGATGTTCTCCGCCTCGTTGTAGGTCGGGATGATCACCAAGGCCGTGCCGAGCGGACCGAACTGCCTCCCCTGGGCCTTGGCCGCGAGGGTCCCGTCGCCGTCGTTCACTGCTGCCCCTTCTGGTCGTACGCAGGCGTCCACCATAGTGGCCGCCGCCTGGGTAGACGTGACAGCTCGTCCCTATGGTGGTGTCGATTGCACAAGAGTGGGGTAAGAACGCGTGTTTCGGGATGTTCTCGGCCCGTTCGCGCCACGTTCTTTTCCTCTTCCGACTGTTCGGATGGTTCCGAACCCGGATGGGTTGCCTCCACCGTGCTGCGGATGGGGGCCCGGCGCCCTTCGGGCCGACCTGGGACCCGCTGGCTGCGGATCGACCGAGAGCCGTTGTCTACTGAGGCCGGGCCCCATCCGGGGTCACACCTGGCCGACCGGCTGGAACGCTCCCCCGCCGGCGCGGGCGCTGAGCCTGGCTGCCAGTGGCGGCACCCCGGTGCGGGGCGCCGTCCCCTGACCCAGCGGCGCGGCGGAAAGATGCGCGAACGCTTCCCGGTCGGGCGTCCGGTGGTGGACTCGGACGAACCTACCGGCCTTCCGCGCCCGACTGTCAACAGCGCTCTGACCTGCGTGTTCTCGGCGCCGCTCGGGAAGCGGTACGGAGGATGCGCAGGTCGCGCGCCAAGGCGCGGTCACCGGGCGGCCGTCGCGCCGCCCCCGGAGATCACTCGCCCGGCCGTACGAAGACCGTCCGGCCGCCCACCACGGTGCGCAGACAGCGGGGCAGCTCGGCGCCCGGAGTGAGGTCGGGCAGTCCGGGGGTGCCGGAGCGGGGATCGGTCGACCAGCGGGCCACCCGGTCGTCGGGGGCCTGCACGACCAGCTCGCCGGTGCGCCACACGGCGAAGTCGGCGGGGGCGCCGGGCACCAGGACGCCCGCGTCGTCCCGACCGATCGCCCGCCAGCCGCCGCGGGTGTGCGCGGTGAAGGCGGCGCGCACGGAGACGCGGTGCTCGGGGGTGTGGTGGAAGGCGGCGGCGCGGACCGTGCCCCAGGGGTCGAGCGGGGTGACGGGGCTGTCGGAGCCGAAGGCCAGCGGGACGCCGGAGCGCAGCAGGGCGGCATACGGGTTGAGGGTGCGGGCCCGCTCGGCGCCGAGGCGGCGGGCGTACATGCCGTCCTCGCCGCCCCACAGCGCGTCGAAGGCGGGCTGCACGGAGGCGATCAGGCCCAGCTCGGCGAAGCCGGCCACGGTCTCGGGGCTGAGCATCTCGGCGTGCTCGACGCGGTGCCGGGCGGCCCGGACGCGGGCGAGGCCGACCTTCTCGGCGGCGGCGCGCACCCCGTCGACCACGGAGGTCACGGCGGCGTCCCCGATCGCGTGGAAGCCCGCCTGGAGGCCCGCCTCGGTGCAGGCGATCACATGGGCGGCGATGGCGTCGGTGTCGAGGTAGGCGGTGCCGCTGTGGTCGGCGTCGGCGTACGGCGCGTGCAGGCAGGCGGTGTGCGAGCCGAGGGCGCCGTCGGCGAAGAGATCGCCCGCGGCGCCGATCGCGCCCAGCTCACGGGCCTTGTCGACGTCCTGCTCGGCCCAGTAGCCGAGGACGCGGGGGCCGGGCAGGGTGGCGGCGAGCTTGAGCAGGCCGGTGAAGTCGTCCTCGGAGGAGATCTGCGGTCCGCCGCACTCGTGCACCGAGCCGATGCCGAGGGAGGCGGCGTGGGTCAGCGCGGTGCGCTGGGCCTCCTCGCGCTGGGCGGGGGTGATGGCGGCGAAGGCGGCCGCGCGTACGGCGTGGTGGGCGTCCTTGGTCAGGGGGGCGTCGGCACGGGGCAGGTCGCCGCCGACCATGTCCAGCAGGGCGGTGGTGACGACGGCCGAGTGCGCGTCGATGCGGGAGAGGTACAGCGGGCGTCCGCCGGTGGCCTCGTCCAGCTCCGCGCGCGCCGGCGGCCGGCCACCGGGCCAGCGGGCGGCGTCCCAGCCGTGGCCCAGCAGCACGCGGTCCGCCGGACGGGCGGCGGCGAACTCCCGGACCAGGGCGAGGGCGGCGTCCAGGGAGGGGGCGGCGGACAGATCGAGGCCGGTCAGGGCGAGGCCGGTGGCGGTGGTGTGCACATGGGCGTCGGTGAAGGCCGGCGTGACCAGGGCACCGTCGAGATCGATCACCTCGCCCACCCCGTCGGCGAAGGCGTCCGCCGCGCCCTCGGACCCGACCCAGGCGATATGGCCGGCCTCCACGACCATCGCGGTGGCGAAGGGATCGGCGGGGCTATGTACATCGCCGTTGCGCAGGAGGAGGGTGCGGTCGCTCATAGGCGACAGTTTCCCTCGGATGGTGGGGGGTGTTGCATGCGGGGCGGGAACGCGGGGGCGGGCCGGCTGCCGGCGGAGGCGGCGCGGGGAGTCCGGCGGTGTCGTCAGATCTGCGGGGGGCGGGCCTCGTACGGGGTGGAGAGGACGACCGTCGTACGGGTCGAGACTCCGGCCAGGCTGCGCAGCCTGGCCAGGAGTTCCTCCAGCTCGTGCGGGGTGGCCACGCGGACCTTGAGGATGTAGTTCTCGTCGCCGGCGACGCTGTGGCAGGCCTCGATCTCGGGCACGCCGGCGAGACGGTCGGCGATGTCGTCGGGGGCACTGGGGTCGAACGGTTTCACCGAGATGAACGCGGTGAGGGGCAGCCCGACCGCCTCCGGGTCGACCACCGCGGCGTAACCGCGGATGACGCCACGCTGTTCGAGCCGGCGCACCCGCTGGTGCACGGCCGACGTGGACAGGCCCGTGGCCTTGCCCAGGTCTGTGTAGCTCATCCGCCCGTCCTTGACGAGCAGCTGCACGATCTGACGGTCCAGCTCCTCCATGGCGCCAAAACCTACAGGGCGTTCGATCTTCTCGGACAGCCGACGGCCCTCCATGGACGGCAGTATGGTCATCTGCACGCGGCATGTGACGAACGCCACACCGTTCGAACGGGCTCCGTGATGTTCTCGTGATTACCGCCGAGAGCGGACGGGAAGTGCTTGCTGTGGTCGTGGCCGACGAGCCTTTCACGGCCCAGCCTTAGGGGGAGAATCCCATGCAGAGTGTCAAGCGCCCTGGTCGATCCGCGTCCAAGCGGCAGCAGCCGGTCGTCGAGCCCGAGCCGGAGGGCGTCGAACCCGACGCCTTCGAGGAGGAGCTGGACGCCTACGACACCTTGGAGATGTACCGGGTGATCTGCCCGGACTGCGCACAGCCGATCGCGCTGCTGGCGGACGAGGAGATCCTGCCGGAGCACGCGCTGTGCGCCTCGCCGTGGAACCCGTTCGGGCTCACGGTGTGCGCGGGCACCGGCCGTTCGGCCACCGACGCCCGCCCCGCGGACGAGTCCGTCACCCCGCAGGAGCAGGACACCGCGCTGCTGCTGACGCTCCCCCAGGGTCTCGACTGGCGGACGCAGCCCTTCTCGCACGTCGGCGGTCCGGGCTCGCGCCCGATGCGGGTGCCGGAGATGCGCCGCCGGGCCGCCTGAGCCCCGCGCCCCGGACCCGGCGCCTGGCCGGACGTCCCTGGACTGACGCCCGATTCGGGCGGGCGGTGACCTGCCCGCCCGGTGCCGCGTTCTCACGGGTATGACATCCCCGCACTCGGCCACCGGGCGCCGGCTCCGCATCCTCGTCCCGCGCCCCGCGGTGCCGGACCGGTCCGCCGCTGTGCAGGACCCGCCCATCTACCGCGAGCTGCTGCGCGCCTGGGCCGACCGCGGCCGCACCCTGCCGGGCCGCCAGGACCCGGAGTGGGTGCGGCTGGCGGCGCCGACGGTGCGTACGGGCCAGTTCAGCGCGGGCCAGTTCGGTCCGGACCAGTTCGGTCCGGGCCGGTTCGCTTCCGGCCCGTTCGGTCCGGGCCTGCTCAGCGGGCTTCGGGTCCCGCCACGTGACGGGCGATGACCATCCGCTGGATCTGGTTGGTGCCCTCCACGATCTGGAGCACCTTGGCCTCGCGCATATAGCGCTCGGCCGGGAAGTCGGCGGTGTAGCCGTACCCGCCGAGGATCTGGACGGCGTCCGTGGTGACCTTCATGGCGGTGTCGGTGCAGTGCAGCTTGGCCATGGCCGCCTGCTTGGCGAACGGCTTGCCGGCGTCGCGCAGCCGCGCCGCGGCGAGGTACAGGGCGCGGCCCGCCTCGATCTGCGTGGCCATGTCGGCGATCATGAAGCGCAGGCCCTGGAAGTCGGCGATGGGCCGGCCGAACTGCCGTCGCCCGGTGGCGTAGCCGACCGCCTCGTCCAGCGCGGCCTGGGCGACGCCGATGGCGCAGGCGGCGATGCCGAGGCGGCCGGAGTCGAGGGCGGAGAGGGCGATGGTGAAGCCCTGGCCCTCGTCGCCGATGCGGCGGTCGTCGCCGACGCGGACGCCGTCGAAGTGGACCTGGGCGGTGGGTGAGCCCTTCATGCCCATCTTCTTCTCGGGCGCGGCGGCGCTGAGGCCCGGCGCGTCGCCGGGCACGAGGAAGGCGGTGATGCCGCGGGGGCCGTCCTCGCCGGTGCGGGCCATCACGGTGTAGAAGTCGGCGATGCCGCCGTGGGTGATCCAGGCCTTGGTGCCGGTAATCACCCAGTCGTCGCCGTCCCGCACGGCCCTGGTGCGCAGGGACGCGGCGTCGGAACCGGAGGAGGGCTCGGACAGGCAGTAGGCGCCGAGGAGCCCGCCGCCGAGCATCGCGGGCAGGTGCTCGACCCGCTGCTGCTTGGTGCCGTAGGTGGCGAGCGCGTAGGAGGCGAGGGTGTGCACGCTGAGGCCGAGGCCGACGGTGAGACGGGCCGCGGCGAGCTCCTCCAGCACCTGGAGGTAGACCTCGTACGGCTGGTCGCCGCCGCCGTGCTCCGCGTCGTACGGCAGGCCGAGCAGGCCCGATTCCGAGAGCAGGGTGAAGACCTCGCGCGGGAAGCGGCCCGCGTCCTCCTCCTCGGCGGCCCTCGGGGCGATCTCACGCCGGGCTATCTCCCGGACGAGGGTGAGCAGGTCCCTCGCCTCGTCCGTCGGCAGTTGACGCTCCACCGGCTGCGGGTCGCGGTCGGACATGGCGTCGGTCTCCTCCCTGGTGGGGAACCGGCGGCACGGCCCACGGGTCAGGGCGGCTCCGCCTGATCGTTCCGTTACGGCCACGGTGCGCACCCCCGGATCACGGAAGCCCGCTGACCAGCGGCTGCGCTGAGTATGCCCGAACATCGGACTCCCGTCACCAGTTAACGACCGCTCACTCCAACATTCCAGCCGGGGGCTTGCCGGGGGGTGTCATGGAGGGGCCTGCGGGACGGTTGGGAACGGTGGGAAGACGGTAGGAGCCGACGCCGGGGACGGCCGGAAAGGGGGCGCGGGGACAGCCGCGAGCGCCCGGCGGACCGGAGGTACGGCGCCTCCCACGCCGGGGCCGGGAGCCGGGGTTCCCCCGCCGGGGCCAGGAGCCGGGGTACCGCCGCCGCGGCCGGGAGCCGGGGCGGCCGGGAGCCGGGGCGGCCGGGAGCCGGGGCGGCCGGGAGCCGGGGCGGCCGGGAATCGGGGCGGCCGGGAATCGGGGCGGAGGCCGGGAGTCGGGGCCCGGCCCGCATCCGGCACACGCCCCGCGCGGCCGGAAACCGTTCCCCCGCCGTTGACCTACTGGTCTAGTCCTCCTACGGTCCTTGACCGACGCGTCAGCGCGTGCGGGTGATTCGCTCACGGATGCGAGGAGGCACGATGCGGCATTCTCAGCGGTTTCGGGTGCGGACGCTGGTCTCGGCGGTGTGTGCGGCCGTGATCGGTGCCGGGTTGCTGGTCGGGGCGGGGGCCGTCAGCGGCGGCGGGGACGGGAGCGTCCAGCACAGCAGTGCGCCGGGGTTGATCAAGTCCCTGGAGTAGGGCCCGGTTCAGAGCAGGCCGAGCTGAGTGACCAGCATCGCGGTGACCACCACGAGCACCCAGCCCACCACGTGTTCGAGGATCTTGGGCCCGTCGTCGCGGGGGCCGCCCGTGCGGACGCGGGCGGCGGTGGCGGGGTGTGCGGTCATGCTGGTACTCACAGAGGTCGGACGTGCGAAGGGGTCTCCCCCACCGTCCGTCCACCTTGCCACCCGCGACGGCCCGCGCGGCGATGAGCTTGCTCACATGGTCAGCGCACACCCACCGCGGCCAGGGCCTTGAGCTGGTGGGCGCTCGGATGCGCCGGGAAGTAGAGGTAGCAGACCCCGCCGCTGCCGGAGGCGACCGCGCCGGAGGCGTTGTAGCGCTTCGTCCGCAGCCAGATGTTCTCGAACTCCCGGCGCCGGTACACCCGTCGTACCGCGTCGTCGTCGGGCGAGGCCGGGTCGTTGGCGATCACATCGCCGTCCGCGGTGAAGCCGATCACGGTCATGAGGTGCCCGGAAGTGCCGTAGCCCGCCCCGGTCAGCTCGGTGCTCAGGAACGACTGGGACGTTATGGCCGGGATGCCGGCCGCGATCAGCGTCTCCAGGTCCGTCAGCGAGGCGAGCCGGGTGACGACGCCCTGGAGGCCGTCGAAGGTCGCCGCGTAGGCCGCGTTGAACGGCCAGTTGCCGCAGCCCTGGTACTGGTAGTCGTACGTGAAACGGGCGGCCGCGTCGACCTGCGGGTCGGCGTAGGACGGGTCGATCCAGGACAGTTGCCCGGCCGTGAGCCGGCCGCCCCAGTACTCCACGATCATCTGCGAGGAGGTCGGGCTGCACCACGCCTCGCCGCCGTTGTCGTACTGCGGGTACTGGCCCTTGTGGATCTCCTGCGAGTAGCGCGGCACCACCAGTTCCTGCGCGAGGCCGGGCGTGGAGGCCGGGACGGTGAAGCGGTCGGGGATGTCGGAGCCCATCGCGCCGAGCCGCCACACGGTCGGGGTGAGCCGGGTGCCCGGCTTGCGGTAGAGGGTCAGGCGCAGCCGGTACGAGACGAGGCGCAGCCCGGTGGAGGCGTCGTCGATGGCGAAGGTGTCGGTCCAGACACTGCTCTTGCCGTCGCTCTGGCCGTCCACCGAGGTCCGCTTGATGTCCTGGTCCCCGGCCGCCCAGCGGCCCATCACGTACCAGGGCGTGTCGCCGCCGTCCGAGTACGTGCCGCTCAACTCGACCTGGATCCAGGTGCCGTCGGGGGTGTGCGCGTTCCAGGAGGCGACGACCTCGGTGGCCGGGACGGTGAGCCGGTGGCGCGGGGCGGTCCAGGTGGCGTACTCCCAGGTCGCGGTGGTGCCGGTGTGCGGGTCGGTGTAGTCGGTGGAGCCCGCGGGGGCGCCGATGACCACGCCGGGGCGGTCGCCGGAGACCGGGCGGGCGCCATGGGCGGTGCCGGTGCGCCACTCGCTGTACGTGGTCCAGGCGTGGTAGTCGATGGGGCGGGCCTCCGCCAGGCCGGTCTCCTTGGTGGCGAGGGGTGCCCGCACGGTGGCGGTGCCCCGCCGGGCGGCGGCCGCGGCGGGCGTGGCGGCGGTGGCCACCGCGGCGGCGACCGCGACGGTCAGGACGCTTCTGCGGGACGGCTGTTGGGCTCTGCTCATGGGCGCGACTACCCCCAGGTGTCCGGAGTCGTGGCTGGATCATGTGCACGTCGTGCGCCAACTATGGGGCAGCCGCGGGGTCCCTGCCAGCACTTGGGGCGATGCCGCGCCATGAACATTGGTCTGATCCGGTGACGGCGCGCGCAGGACGGACGACGGCGCTCGCACAGGACGGACAAAGGCCCCGGCCCCGGTACCGCGGTGGCGGTGCCGGGGCCGGGGCCTGATCGCGCGTGGTTCAGACCGCGTGGTTCAGACGAGGTCCATGGCCGCGATCTCGTCGGGGCGGCCGTAGCTGATCGGGCCCTGGAAGCGGCGGCGGGCGGTGGCGAACCACCAGACGGTGGCCACCAGCAGCACGACGAGGAGGGCGATCGGCGCGTAGTTGAAGGAGTCCACGGTGATCGGGGACGCCTGCGGCAGCATGAACAGGATGCTGCTGAGCACGATCCAGATCACGGCGAGCCAGCCGACCGGCTTGCTCCAGCGGCCCAGGTTCCACGGGCCGGACTCGAAGGCGTCACCGAGCCGCAGCCGCAGGAAGATCGGGACGGCGTAGGCGAGGAACAGGCCGACCACGTTGACGCTGACGATCGCGGTGAAGGCCGTGTGCGACCACCAGCCGGGCACGATGAGGGCGAGCGAGCAGGCCACCGCGAGCCAGACCGCCTTGACGGGGGTACGGGTGCGCGGCGAGACCGAGTGCCACAGGCGGGAGCCGGGCATGGCGCCGTCGCGGGAGAAGGCGAAGATCTGCCGGGTGTTGCTGGTGAGGTTGGCGAGACCGCAGAAAAGCATCGCGCCGATGACGATGAGGAGCATGACCTTGGCGGTGGTCAGGCCGAGGCCGTCGATCAGGATCTGCACGGGCGGCGCGCCGCTGGCGGCCTCCTTGGCGTAGTCCTTAATGCTGTAGACCAGTGCGAGCATCAGGATGAGCCCGGTGATCGCCGAATACCCGATGGCGCGGGTGATCCCCTTGGGCGCGTTGACCGTGGCTTGCACCGTTTCCTCGGACATGTGGAAGCTGCCGTCGAAGCCGGTGAACGTCCAGCTGGTGACCAGCAGTCCGAGCATGCCGCCGTAAAGCCCGCTCGTGAAGCCGGTGTTGTTCTCGAAATGCGTGACGAAGGACGCCGACTGATGGTGATCCGGTATCACTATGAGTGCGCCCACGATCACCACGAGTCCGATCAGCAGCCACCACACGGAAATGCGGTTGAGGACGGCGACAAGCTGGACCGTGTAGGTGTTGGCGAGCCCCTGGAGCACGATGATCAGGGCCGTGATCAGCACCGTCTGATGGACGGTCGGCTGGTAGGAGGACCACTGGAGCTGCACGAATGCCTGGATGAAGGTGGCCGCCGCATAGCCGGTGGCGGCGGTGCCGCCGATCTGTCCGACGAAATTCAACCAGCCCGTGTACCAGGACCAGGCGCCCTTGTGGCGCTTGGCGAGTTTACCGGCGGAGAAATAGAGGGCACCGCTCGTCGGATACGCGGAGGCGACCTCGCCCATGGCCGCGCCGATGAGCAGCACCATGAGCGAGACACCGATCCAGCCGAACACGAGAATGCGCGGACCGCCCGCGTTCATACCGAATCCGAAGGACGAGAAGATACCCGACAGGATATTGATGATGGTGAAGGAGATCGCGAAATTGTCGAACGCCTGGAAACGGCGGGTGAGTTTCCGCGGATAACCCATCGCGTGCAGGGTCGCGTCGTCGTCGAGCACGACCGCGTCTTCTCGGCCGCGGGACTTGGCCCGGGGAGCAGACATCCGTTCTGACACAGATCGGCCTTTCTCTCGTGCCTCTCGAACGCTCGGGGGACGCTCGACGAGGGGGGACGGTTGACGAGCAAAGGGGGGTCACGCGGGTCCGGGGACGGGCAGCCCGCAGGCCCGGCGTGCGCGGGAGAGCTGTTCGGCGGGGTCGCCGAAGGCGCTCCAGGGCATGCGCGAGGCGTACGGACCCATCGCCGCGAAGACCGCGCGGGCCTCGAACTCGCGCTGGCCCATGACCAGCGCGTGCGCGAGGTAGGCCAGGTCGAGCACCGGCGTGAAGCGGTAATCGGGCACCGTTGGAAGCCAGTTGTGGTAGATCGCGAGCGCGGTGGCGCGCCACTGGGGCTGCTCCCAGACGCGATCGGCGAGCAGTTGGGTCGGGTTGTAGCTCTCCACCAGGGCGACCAGCGGCAGCAGGCGCAGCGCCGAGTCGGCGGGCGCGCGCTGGCTGAGGAAGGCGGCCACGTCCCAGGCGGCGTTGACCGAGCCGCCGTGCCGGGCGAAGAAGGCGGAGAGGAAGCGGTGGTGGGCCTCCCGGTGCCAGGGGTCCAGGGTGAGGATGTGCGCGAACAGCCGCCAGGGGCCGGGCGGTGAGGTGAGCAGGCCCTGCGGGGCGGGGTCGCGCAGCCGGTGCAGCCGGGCCATGGCGAGCTTGGCCACCCACGGGGTGGGGTCCCGCGGGGCCAGCGCGGCGGCCCGTTCGCAGGCGGTCAGCGCTATGCGCTCCAGGGCCTCGGCGCGGTCGTCGTGCCCGTCGGCGGCGCGCAGGGCGCGCTGGACGGCGACACGGGCCCACATGAGGGCCGCCTCGGGCGAGGGCTCCTCGGCCAGCCAGCGTTCGACCAGGTCGGTGCCGGCCGCCTCGGAGGCGAGGACCAGCGAGCGGTGGGCGCGCAGGGCGAAGTCGTCGCGCGTCTCGGCCAGCGCCTCGTACGCGTGCCGATATCGCCCGGCGCGGACATCGACGCAAACGCCGGCCAGGACTCGGTCGTCGGCCGCCGGGTGCCACACATACTGCCCTTCGAATAACTCCGCGGCCATGTCCCCTGCCTTGTTCCCGCACCGTGTCCCCCGGCCACCGCTTCCCGCGGTAGCACAGGAGGCACCTTACTCAGCGCGGAGGAGACCCGGAACGCCGAATTCGACATATCGGTCAGGGATTCGAGAATGTTTATCGAAGGTGAGCGAAGGGGCCCCGGCCGGCGGTAGTTCAAGGAGTAACTTTCTTTCGTGCGGGGCCCTCGGCGGCCCGCCCGCTATGCACCGCTACTAGACTCTTTCCGGAAAACCCCCCACACCGCATCACACCTTCGGGAATCGTCATTCAGCATCTCGCCGCCCGGCTGCGCGCCCTGCCGCCCTCCCTCGGACCGGTCCGGCTGGTCGCCGTCGACGGGCACGCCGGCTCCGGGAAGTCCACCTTCGCCGGGCGGCTGGCCGCCGCGCTGGGCGGGGCACCGGTGCTCCACCTCGACGACATCGCCAGCCATGAGCGGCTGTTCGCCTGGACCGACCGGCTGCGGGCGCAGGTGATCGAGCCGCTGTCCCGCGGCGAGGCCGCCGCCTACCTCCCCTACGACTGGAACACCCGCGCGTTCGGCCCGGCGCGCCCGCTGCCGCCCGCGCCGGTGGTCCTGCTGGAGGGCGTGGGCGCGGGCCGGCGTGCGCTGCGACCGTTTCTGGCCGAACTGCTGTGGATGGAACTGCCCCGCGAGGAGGCGTGGGCGCGCGGCCGGCGGCGGGACGGGGCGGCGCAGCGGGAGTTCTGGGACGGCTGGGTCGAGGCCGAGCGCGCGCACTTCGCCGGGGACCCCACGCGCCCCCACGCCGGGCTGCTGGTGCGCCAGAGGGAAGAGGGGTACGAGGTGCTGCCGGGGCCAGCGCGACCCCGGGGATCGGGCCAAGGAGTGACCCTGAGTGATGGCTCCACCCGCATGTGGTGAAACGGTGAAGACTCTTGTCGGCCAACTTCCCGAAGTGTCCCAACTTCGCTTGACCGGGGGGCCGTACAGGTCTTACGTTCTCAATGTGCGGCGATACGAAGCCGCCCGCAGACGCGAAGCCCCCGGTTGTTCCCCCGTGATCGGGGGCTTCGTTCTACCCGCGCACCCCTTTCCGGGTCGTTTGCGCCCCCTTGCGATCACCCTCGGTCACTGAAGTGACCGGATTCCGTCCGCTCCCACCTCGCCGAACGGCCCGTGCCGCACCCTTCGGCACGCGGTACCCGCGCGGGTACGATGCCCTTGGTGCGAGCTTCGGCAACAGCCTCGCGCACCTGCAACTCCGGTCCGCGGCACGGCGGTTCGGCCGCGGCGGCCGCCGGGCGACCGTCCGGCGGTGAACCACGGGGGCACGGTCTGTGGGGGACGTGATGGACTTCGGCACGCAGGGCCCGGAGGCCCCGGCCGACCTCGCCTGGCTGCGCGGGGTCGACGCCTACACCATGGGCGCCTATCCGCAGGCGGAAGAGGAGTTCCGGGCCGCGGTACGGATGGATCCGGGCATGGCGGACGGCTGGCTCGGGCTGCACGCGCTCCGGGTCGACACCACCACCGCGCTGCTGCGGATGTTCCGGCACCGCGAGCGCTTCGGCGAACAGCGCGCCCGGCACCGCCGTACGATCAACTCCTGGTACTGGCTCGGCTGGTGGGTGCAGCCGGTGCTGGAGAGCCCGCGCGATCTGCTGCTCGCGCACGCCTCGCACTGGCTGGACGGCCGGCACGTGCCCGAGCTGGACCGGGCGCTGGCCGGGCTGCCCCCCATCGACACCGATCCCCAGGTCCGCTTCCTGCACGCCTGCCGCTCCTACCTGGTCAAGGACTGGGAGCAGCTGGTACGGCACACCGACCCGCTGCTGGACGATCCCCTGCTCGGCATAGAGGCGGGGCTGTTCGGCGGCATGGCGCGGGTGCGCCTGGAGATGTACGGGCAGGCCGAGCCGCTGCTGTCGGCGGCGCTGATGCGGTGCCGCAGCGAGCAGCCGCAGCGCAAGGAGCTGCGCTACTGGCTGGCGCGGGCGCACGAGGGCACCGGCCGCTCCGCCGCCGCGCTCCCCCTCTACCGGGCCGTGCACCGGGTCGACCCCGCCTTCATGGACACGTCGGCCCGGCTCGCGGCGATCGCCGAGGGGGACGGCTACGACGACGCGGCCGGCCTCGCCGCGATCACGCTGACCGGCGCCGGGCAGGACACGGTGGACGGGCCGGACGGCTTCGATCCGTTCTTCGGCACCGAGGGGCGCGATCTGCGGCTGCCGGAGCCGGAGCCGCCGGCCGGGCCGCTGCCGGGCGTCGCCGAGCCGGGGGTCCGCGACCGGGGCGGGGCACCCGGCTCGCCCCTGCCCACCGGGCCGACCGATCCCGCGCTGCTCGAACAGGCGCTCGCCGAGCTGGAGCGGATGGTCGGGCTCGAACCGGTCAAGCGCCAGGTGAAGGCGCTGTCCGCGCAGTTGAACATGGCGCGGTTGCGGGCCGGGCAGGGGCTGCCCGTGCAGCCGCCGAAGCGGCACTTCGTCTTCTCCGGGCCCTCCGGGACCGGCAAGACGACGGTGGCGCGCATCCTCGGGCGGGTGTTCTACGCCCTCGGGCTGCTCGGCGGGGACCATCTCGTCGAGGCGCAGCGGGCCGATCTGGTCGGCGAGTACCTCGGGCAGACCGCGGTGAAGGCGAATGAGCTGATCGACTCCGCGATCGGCGGGGTGCTGTTCGTGGACGAGGCGTACTCGCTCTCCAACTCCGGGTACGGCAAGGGGGACGCGTACGGGGACGAGGCGCTCCAGGTGCTGCTGAAGCGGGCCGAGGACAACCGGGACCACCTCGTGGTGATCCTCGCGGGGTATCCCGAGGGGATGGACCGGCTGCTCGCGGCGAACCCCGGTCTGTCGTCCCGCTTCACCAGCCGGGTCGACTTCCCCTCGTACCGGCCCGGTGAACTCACCGAGATCGGGAAGGTGCTGGCCGCGGAGAACGGGGACCAGTGGGACGAGGAGGCGCTGGAGGAGCTGCGGTCGATCGCCGGGCACGTGGTCGACCAGGGGTGGATCGACGAGCTGGGCAACGGGCGGTTCCTGCGCACGCTGTACGAGAAGAGCTGCGCGTACCGGGATCTGCGGCTGTCGGCGTACGCGGGGTCGCTGTCCCGCGAGGATCTGGCGACGCTGCGGCTGGCCGATCTGATGCAGGCGTACGGGGAGGTCCTGTCGGGCCGGGGACCGCAGGACCCGTCCCCCGCGTAGGCGCCCCGGAGGGCGCGGGGAGCCGCACGAGCGACCCGCCACCGGGCCGCGGCCGCACGGCTCCCCGCACCGCTCTGACGCGGCGAGCGCCCGTCCTACGTGGCGAGCGCCTGTTCCGACTCGCCGCTCACCCTCGGCTCCGTCAGCCGCATGTCGGCGATCTCCCGGTGCGCCGGGTCCCGCACCTCGCCCACCAGCATCTCCAGGACGTCCTCCAGCGCCACCAGCCCCAGCACCTTCCCGGAGGCGTCCGCCACCTGGGCCAGGTGCGTCGCGGCGCGGCGCATGACCGTGAGGGCGTCGTCCAGCGGCAGCTCGGCCCGCAGGGTCGTCATCGGCCGCCAGATGTTCTGCGGCACCGCCCGCTCGGAGTCCTCCAGGTCGAGTACGTCCTTGACGTGTACGTACCCCATGAAGGCGCCCTGCTCGGTGGCCGCGACCGGGAAGCGGGAGTACCCCGTGCGCGCGGTGAGCCGCACGATCTCCCCCGGAGTGACCGCGGGCGTCACCGTGACCAGGGACTCACGGCGCAGCAGGACGTCGGTGACCGGGCGGGAGCCCAGTTCCAGGGCGTCCTCCAGGCGTTCCCTCTCCTCCGGGTCGAGCAGACCCGCCTGCCCGGAGTCCTCCAGGAGCCGGTTGAGCTGCTCGCTGGTGACGACGGCCGCCACCTCGTCCCTGGGCTCGACGCGGAACAGCCGCAGCACGGCCTGGGCGACGGCCCCGAGGGACACGGTGATCGGCTTGCACACGCGGGCGAACCAGACCAGGCCCGGACTGAGCCACAGCGCCGCCTTCTCGGGCGCCGCCATGGCGAGGTTCTTCGGCACCATCTCGCCGATGACCAGGTGGAAGAAGACCACCGCGGCCAGCGCGATGACATAGCCGAGCGGATGGATCACGCCGTCCGGGAGGTGCAGCGCCGCGAACGCCGGCTCCAGCAGCTGCGCCACGGTCGGTTCGGCGACCGCGCCGAGCGTCAGGGAGCACACGGTGATCCCGAACTGGGCGGCGGCCATCATCTGCGGCAGCCGCTCCAGGCCGTACAGCACCTGCCGGGCGCGGGCGGTGCCGAGCGGTTCGATCTGGCTGCGGCGCACGGAGACGAGCGCGAACTCGGCGCCCACGAAGAAGCCGTTGGCCAGCACCAGCAGCGCGGCGAGGACCAGTTGGAGCACGCTCATCGCGCGGCCTCCGCGAGGTTCGCCGCCGGGGCCGTACGGACCAGGCGGACCCGTTCGGCGCGGTAGTGGCCGACCTGGCGGACCGCGAGCCGCCAGCCGGGCAGTTCGGCCCGGTCGCCGGGGGCCGGGATCCGGCCGAGCAGGTCGGCGACGAGTCCGGCGACCGTCTCGTACGGCCCCTCGGGCACCTCCAGGCCTATGCGCTGGAGGATGTCGACCCGGCAGCTGCCGGCCACGTCCCAGGCGGGCCTGCCGTCCTCGGGCGGGGCGGCGGCCAGCTCGGGCGCGTCCTTGGCGTCGTGCTCGTCGCGGACCTCGCCGACCAGTTCCTCGACGATGTCCTCCAGGGTGACCACGCCGGCCGTGCCGCCGTACTCGTCCACCACGACCGCGATGGGCTGTTCGCTGCGCAGCCGGGCCAGCAGGGGCTGGACGGGCAGGGTCTCGGGGACCAGCAGCGCGGGGCGGGCGATGCGGCCGACCGGGGTGCGCAGCCGGTCGTGTGCCGGGACGGCGAGGGCGTCCTTGAGGTGGGCCATGCCGACGATCTCGTCGATCTTCTCCCGGTAGACGGGGAAGCGGGACAGGCCGGTGGCGCGGGTGAGGTTGACCACGTCCTCGGCGGTGGCCGAGTCCTGGAGCGCGCTGACCTTCACGCGCGGGGTCATGACGTGCTGGGCGGTCAGCTCGCCCAGCGACAGGGTGCGGACGAACAGGTCGGCGGTGTCCTGTTCCAGGGCGCCGGCCAGGGCCGAGTGCCGGGCGAGGGAGACCAGTTCGCCGGGGGTGCGGGCGGAGGCCAGTTCGTCGGCGGGTTCGACGCCGAGGGCGCGGACCAGCCGGTTGGCGACCGTGTTGAGCGCGGCGATCACCGGCCGGAACAGCCGGGAGAAGTGGTGCTGGGGGCCGGCGACGAAGCGCGCGACCTGGAGCGGTCGGGAGACCGCCCAGTTCTTGGGCACCAGTTCGCCGATCACCATCTGGATCGCGGAGGCCAGCAGCATGCCGACGAGCACGGCGGCACCCGAGGCGACACCGGAGGGCAGGCCGAGCGCGGCAAACGGGGCGCCCAGCAGCCGGCCCAGGGCGGGTTCGGCGAGCATGCCGACGACCAGGGAGGTGATGGTGATGCCGAGCTGGGTGCCGGAGAGCTGGAAGGAGAGCTCCTTCAGCGACTCCACGACCGTACGGGCGCGCCTGTCGCCGTCGGCGGCGGCCTTCTCGGCCTCGGGGCGCTCGACCGTCACCAGGCCGAACTCGGCCGCCACGAAGAATCCGTTGGCCAGGATCAGCAGGAACGCGGCTGCGAGGAGCAGCAGGGGGGTGGTCACGATGCCGCCGCCTTCCCGGTATGTCGGGTGGGGGCGGCGCAGGTACTACAGGACGATCCGTCCATCGCCGGGGGGATTCACTCCTCGGGTCGCAGGAACCCCTGGCGCCGGGGCGGCACACAGGGGCGGAGGCGCGATCGGCGCGGCCTCCGCCACCCAGATTAATCAAGACGGGGCCGGGCGGGCAGGGTGGGCGACCCGCAGTCGGCCCTGAGTCAGCCCTGATCTTCCCCCAGGCGGGCGGCCGAGTGGGCCTCGGCGAGCGCCCGCAGCGCCCTGGCGTCGGCGATCGCGCGCCGCTTGGCCATGCCCGGCTGGATGCCGAGCGCGGGCAGGCTGGTGCCGTCGCTGAGGTTGAGGAACACCCAGGGATCCCCCGGACGGAGGTTCACCTGAAGGATCTCCGCCCAGTCCAGGCGCCGCTTGCTGACGATGTTCACCACGGTGACGCCGCTCTCGTCGGCGACGACCTTGATCCGGGCCAGCTGGGCGAGCACCCAGAAGATCAGCGCCCCGGTGACCACGAAGCTCATCCGCTCCCCCGGACCGAGGCCGTCGAGGAACAGGGCGACCCCGGAGATGGTGAGGAAGATCGCCACGGCGGCGGTGAGCAGGATCACGCGGGTGTGGCCCGGCCGGAAGGTGACCGGCAGGGTGGGCAGGTCGGACATCACGTACCCCTCAGAGGCGGCAGGCGTGGATGGCCGTGGTGAGGATGGCGCGGGCGCCGATGGCGTAGAGGTCGTCCATGATGCGCTGCGCGTCCTTGGCGGGGACCATGGCGCGGACCGCGACCCAGCCCTCGTTGTGCAGCGGGGAGACGGTCGGGGACTCAAGGCCTGGGGTGAGGGCGACGGCCTTCTCCAGCTGCTCGACCCGGCAGTCGTAGTCCATCATCACGTACGTCCGGGCGACCAGGACGCCCTGGAGGCGGCGCAGGAACTGCTGCACCTTGGGCTCCCCGGCGTCCGCGCCGGTGCGGCGGATCACGATCGCCTCGGACTTCATGATCGGCTCGCCGAAGACCTCCAGGCCCGCGTTGCGCAGGCTGGTGCCGGTCTCCACGACGTCGGCGATGACCTCGGCGACGCCCAGCTCGATCGCGGTCTCCACGGCGCCGTCCAGGTGCACGACGGAGGCGTCGACGCCGCTGTCGGCGAGGTGCCGGGCGACGATGCCCTCGTACGAGGTGGCGACCGTACGGCCCTTCAGGTCCTCGACGCCGTTCGCGGTGCCCGGCTTCCCGGCGAAGCGGAAGGTCGAGCGAGCGAAGCCCAGCGGGAGGATCTCCTCGGCGTCCGCACCGGAGTCGACCAGCAGGTCGCGGCCGGTGATGCCGATGTCGAGGCGCCCGGAGGAGACGTAGATCGCGATGTCGCGGGGCCGGAGGTAGAAGAACTCGACCTCGTTGCCCGGGTCGACGATGCGCAGTTCCTTGGACTCGCGGCGCTGCCGGTAGCCGGCCTCATGCAGCATGTCCGCCGCAGGGCCGGACAGGGAACCCTTGTTGGGGACGGCGATGCGCAGCATGAGGACGGCTTCCTTTGCGGTGACGGGGGTTGGTGCGGTGTGCCGCGGCAGGGCGCGGCGGTACGGCGGTCGGTCAGAGGTGGGCGTAGACGTCGTCCAGGGAGATCCCGCGGGCGACCATCATCACCTGGACGTGGTACAGCAGCTGGGAGATCTCCTCGGCTGCCGCCTCCTTGCCCTCGTACTCGGCGGCCATCCAGACCTCGGCGGCCTCTTCGACGACCTTCTTGCCGATGGCATGGACCCCCTTGCCGACCAGTTCGGCGGTGCGGGAGGTGGCGGGATCGCCGTGGGCGGCCTTGTGCTGGAGCTCGGTGAAAAGCTCCTCGAACGTCTTCTTGGACATGGTGGTCCTTACCCTACGCGCTCCGGCCGGCGCCTCAGTGCCAGGGTTCGGATACCGAACGCAGCGTCGCGGCCGTGGCGACCGCCGCGATCACCGCCTCGTGGCCCTTGTCCTCGCTGGAGCCCTCGATGCCGGCCCGGTCCAGGGCCTGCTCCTCGGTGTCGCAGGTGAGCACGCCGAAGCCGACCGGGACGCCGGTCTCCACGGAGACCCGGGTGAGGCCCTGGGTGACGCCCTGGCACACGTAGTCGAAGTGGGGGGTGCCGCCGCGGATGACGACGCCGAGGGCGACCACCGCGTCGTAGCCGCGCGCGGCCAGCACCTTGGCGGCGACCGGGAGCTCGAAGCTGCCCGGCACCCGGATCAGGGTCGGCTCGTCGATCCCCAGGTCGCCGAGGGCGCGCAGGGCGCCGTTCACCAGACCGTCCATCACCTTCTCGTGCCACTGCGCCGCGATGACGGCGACCCTGAGGTCGCCCGCGTTGCGTACGGACAGTTCCGGTGCACCCTTGCCGCTCACGTCTCTCCTAAGTACCTTCTGACTCGACTGGCGTTGCTTGCTTGCTGGTTCTCGCGCTACTGGTTCGGGCAGGTGGCCGGGGTGTCCAGCCAGGGCAGGTCGTGGCCCATGCGGTCCCGCTTGGTGCGCAGGTAGCGCAGGTTGTGCTCGCCCGCCCGGACCGGCATCGGCTCGCGCGCGGCGACCTGGACCCCGTGCCGCTCCAGCGCGTCGGCCTTGTCGGGGTTGTTGGTCATCAGGCGGACGCTGTGCACGCCGAGGTCGGCGAGGATCTGGGCGCCGGCCCCGTAGTCGCGGGCGTCGGCGGGCAGGCCCAGCTCCAGGTTGGCGTCGAGCGTGTCGCGGCCCTGCTCCTGCAGCTCGTAGGCGCGCAGCTTGGACAGCAGGCCGATGCCGCGGCCCTCGTGTCCGCGCAGGTAGACCACGACACCACGGCCCTCCTCCTGGATGCGGGCCAGCGAGTCGTCCAGCTGGGGGCCGCAGTCGCAGCGCAGCGAGCCGAAGACGTCGCCGGTGAGGCACTCGGAGTGCACCCGGACCAGGACGTCCTCGCCGGTGCCGAGGTCGCCGTGGACGAGGGCGACGTGTTCGACGCCGTCGACGGTGGAGCGGTAGCCGTGCGCGGTGAAGGTGCCGTGCCGGGTGGGCAGCAGGGTCTCGGCCTCGCGGCGGACGGTGGGCTCGGTGCCGCGGCGGTAGGAGATCAGGTCCTCGATGGAGATGATCGTCAGGCCGTGCTTGCGGGCGAACGGGATCAGCTCGGGCAGCCGCAGCATCCGGCCGTCCTCGCCGGCGATCTCCACGATGGCGCCGGCCGGGCGCAGCCCCGCGAGCCGGGCGAGGTCGACGGCGGCCTCGGTGTGGCCGTTGCGCTCCAGGACGCCGCCGGGCCGGGCGCGCAGCGGGAAGACATGGCCGGGGCGCACGAAGTCGGCGGGCCCGGCGGTGCCGCTCGCGAGCAGCTGGAGCGTGGTGGCGCGGTCGGCGGCGGAGATGCCGGTGGTCACGCCGTGCACGCCGGAGGCGTCCACGGAGACGGTGAAGGCGGTCTTCATCGACTCGGTGTTGTCCTCGACCATCTGCGGCAGCCGCAGCCGGTCCAGTTCCGCGGCCTCCATCGGGGCGCAGACCAGGCCCCGGCACTCGCTCATCATGAAGGCGACGATCTCGGGGGTCACCTTCTCGGCGGCGATGACGAGGTCGCCCTCGTTCTCCCGGTCCTCGTCGTCGACGACGATCACGGGGCGTCCTGCGGCGATGTCGGCGACGGCCTGCTCGACGGGGTCGAGGGTGAACTCCTCGATGCCGTCACCGTCGTAGGAGTAGGCGTAGGGGTCGTAGAGCGGGGTGGCCGGGGTCATGCCGGTGCTCCTTCCAGAACGGGCCGCGGGCTCTTGCGGGAGCGCAGCCACCAGTCGCGCATGCCCCACAGGACGAGTGCGCCGTAGATGACGTAGACGAAGCCGGAGAAGGCGTAGCCGTTGGCGAAGTTGAGGGGGACGCCGACGAGGTCGACCAGCAGCCAGGCGAACCAGAACTCGACCATGCCCTTGGCCTGGGCGTACATCGCGACGACGGTGCCGACGAAGATGTAGGCGTCCGGCCAGGGGTCCCAGGACAGCTGGGGGAACGCGGTGAACAGCAGGGCCACGGCGACGGTGCCGATCGCGGCGGCGCCGATCAGGGCGGCGCGCTCGCGCCAGGTGGCGAAGCGGGGGGCGATGTGGCCGTCGCCGGCCTGGCCCCGGCCGCGGTTCCACTGCCAGAAGCCGTAGAGGGCGACCACCATGACGACGGCCTGCTTGCCGGCGCTGCCGGTGAGGTGGCCGTAGAAGGCGGCGAAGAGGACGAGGCCGGAGACGAACTGCACCGGCCAGCTCCACAGGGAGCGGCGCCAGCCGAGGAGGAGGCCGATCAGGCCGAGGATGTTGCCGGTCATGTCGGACCACAGGATGTGCTGTCCGAAGAGGGTGAACGCCTCGGTGTTGAGCGAGTTCACCGGCCGGCCCCCTGTCCGGCCGCGAGCAGCCGCTCGACGTACTTGGCGATCACGTCCACCTCCAGGTTGACCGGGTCGCCGGGCTGCTTCACGCCGAGCGTGGTCAGGGCGAGGGTGGTGGGGATGAGGCTGACGGTGAAGTGGTCGGGGCCCGCGTCCACGACGGTGAGGCTGATGCCGTCGACCGTGATGGAGCCCTTCTCGACCACGTAGCGGGCGAGGTGGGCGGGCAGGGAGATCTTCACGATCTCCCAGTGCTCGGAGGGCTCGCGCTCCAGGATCTCGCCGGTGCCGTCGACATGGCCCTGCACAATGTGGCCGCCGAGGCGGGCGCCGACGGCGGTGGGGCGTTCGAGGTTGACGCGGGAGCCGGTGGTGAGCGCGCCCAGGCTGGAGCGGTTCAGGGTCTCGGCCATGACGTCGGCGGTGAACTCGTCGCCCTCGTGGTCGACGACGGTGAGACAGACCCCGTTCACGGCGATGGAGTCGCCATGCCGGGCGCCGTCGGTGACGACGGGGCCGCGGAGCCGGAAACGGGAGGCATCGCCGAGGTTCTCGACGGTGGTGACCTCACCCAGCTCTTCGACGATTCCGGTGAACACTTCCCGGGTCCTCCTGCCTCATGGGGCACGGACTCCGGGGCCTGTCGATGACGACAGAGTCTACGGATGAGCACACGAGTCGGGACGTCGCCGAAGAGGCCCGTCCGGATACGGACGAGACCGGATACGGCGGCGCGCACACGGAACGCATGCCCGCCCGCCGCGCACTGCCTCCCATCCGGACTTTAACCGTCGGTCCAGGAATTTCACCTGGTCAACCGGTCGCTGGAGGCGACCGGGTCGCGGACTGTAACCGCCGGTTCGGACTTTCACCGACCCCGGAGTGCGCTGCTTCTGGTACACGGCCAGTGTGCCACGCCGGGCGGCCGCGCCGACAGGGGGTCCGTGTGGGCTCGCTCACAGTGCGTGTCCCCGCGCCCGCACCCCACGACGGCCGGAATCAACTCCCCCTACCACCGCGCACGTTGACCCCTCCACCCCCATTGACCTTATTGGTCTAGTCCTTTTAGGGTGCCGATCGGGCCCGGCGGCGGTGACGACGGCCCTTGCCCGCCGCCGGGTCGCCAACGGTCCGGACCGGGGCGATGTCACAGGTCCGGGCGGCCGGCCGGTCCTCTCCGGTGAGGGCGCCCCAGCGGGGGGGCGTCCCGTCCGGAGGGACGGAAACAGCATGGCCACGATTCTGGTCACCGGCGGCACCGGCACGCTCGGCCGGCGGGTCGCCGACCGGCTGCGGGCGGACGGGCAGGAGGTGCGGGTGCTCAGCCGGCGCGCCCGGCCGTACGGCGTGGACCTGCGCACGGGCGGCCCCGATCTGGACGCGGCGCTCGCCGGGGTGGCGACGGTGGTGCACTGCGCGAGCAGCCCGCGGGGCGGGGACGAGGAGGCGGCCGAACACCTGACGGCGGCGGCGCGGCGGGCCGGGGTGGGGCATCTGGTGTACGTCTCCATCGTCGGGGTGGACCGGGTGCCGTTCGGCTACTACCGGACCAAGTACGCGGTGGAGCGGCGGATCGAACGCTCCGGGCTCGGCTTCACGATCCTGCGCGCGACCCAGTTCCACGACCTGCTGGTCTCGGTCTTCGGGGCCCTCGCCAGGTCGCCGGTGCTGCCGCTGCCGGCGCGCGTGTACGACCAGCCGGTGGAGGTGGCCGAAGTCGCCGACCGGCTGGCCGAGTTGGCCCGCGCCACGCCGGCGGGCCGGGTCCCCGACATGGGCGGCCCCGAGGTGCGCCCGCTCGCCTCCCTGGCCCACGCCTACCTGCGCGCCACGGGCCGCCGCCGCGCGGTGACCACCCTCCCCCTGTGCGGCGCGACGTACCGCGCCTTCCGCCGGGGCGAGCATCTGACCCCACGGCAGGCGGTGGGCAAGGGCACGTTCGAGGAGTATCTGGAGCGGCGGTTCGGGTAGGGGGCCCGGTTCGGGAGGCGGGAGCGCGGCTCGGGGAGGCGGGAGCGCGGCTCGGCGGGGGCCGGTTCGAGTAGGCGGGGGCGCGGTTCGGGGAGGCGGGAGCGTGGTTCGGGGGCGGGGGCCCGGTTCGGGGAGGCGGGAGCACCGTTCGGGTAGGCGGGGTCCGGCGGCTACGACGCGGGCGGGAACAGCGGTGGCTACGACGCGGGCGGGGGCCCAGTGGCTACGACGGGCGGGAGCCCCGGTGGTTACGACGGGACGGGCGATCGGAGCGGGGCGGACCACAGCTCGTCCTGAGCCCGGTCGCGGGCCGTCAGCAGGGCGCCCCGCAGGACGGCGGAGCCGCCGAGGCCACTGGCGCGCACCTCGGTGGGCAGCGGCGACATCCGGCGCAGCCGCTCCGCCACCAGCCCGGCGAGTACGTCGCCCCCGGCCCGGCCGACCTCGCCCCCGAGGACCACACAGCCGGGATCCAGCACGGCGACGACGGAGGCGGCACCGATGGCGAGACGGCCGGCGAGGGCGGAGAGGAAGCGGCCTTCGGCACCGGCTCCCGACACCTCCGACTCGAACCCCGGCCCCGCCATCCCCGGCACGGACCCCGGCCCCGGCACCTCCGGCCCCAACCCCCGCCCCGGCACCTCCGGCCCGGCTTCCCGCCCCACCTCCTCCGACTCAATCCCCCGACCCGCCGCCTCCGGCCCGCACCCCCGGTCCGGTGCCTCCGCCCGGACCTTCTGACCCGGCCCCTCCCGCTCAGACACCCGCCCCCGCACATCCGGCCCCAACTCCCAACCCGGCACGTCCGGCCCGGCCCCCCGACCCGGCACCTCCGACTCAATCCCCCGACCCGCCGCCTCCGGCCCGCACCCCCGACCCGGCTCCTCCGCCTCGAACACCCGCCCCCGCACATCCGGCCCCAACCCCCGCCCCGGCACCTCCGGCCCGGCCCCCCGACCCGGCGCCTCCGGTCCACCAGACCCCGCCCGCAGCCGCTCCACCGCCGCGCGCACCACGTCCGCCGCTCCCGGACCGTCCGCCACCGGGGGGACCGGCAGGCCGTGTTCCGTCGCCAGGGATACGACCGCCGCCGCGCCCGCCAGGGCGTGGAAGCCGCCCGCGCAGTCCGTGGCCGAGGGCAGGGCGCCCGTGCCCGGCACCGGGAGGAAGCCGATCTCGCCGGTGCCGCCGGAGGCGCCGCGGCGCAGGGTGCCGTCGAGGACGACCGCCGCGCCGGTGCCATGGCCGAGCCAGAGGAGGACGAAGGTGTCGCGGTCGCGGGCGGCGCCCTCGCGCTGTTCGGCGAGGGCGGCGAGGTTGGTCTCGTTCTCCACGGTGACGCGGGCACCGGGCAGCCGTTCCTGGAGGGCGGCGGCCAGGCTGCGGTGCCAGGCGGGCAGGCCCGCGCAATCGCGCAGATCACCGGTGGCCGGGTCGATGAGGCCCGGCGCGCCGATGCCGACCGTGTGCGGCCCGTCCACGCCGGCCCGCCCGAGGGCGCCCGCCACCGCCGCCACCACCCGCTGCACCGCGGGCCCGGTCCCGGTGTCCCCCTCGATCGGCACGGACGCCTCGGCGAGCACCCGCCCCACCAGGTCGGCGACGAGCACGGCGACCCCCTCGGTGCGCACGTCGAGCGCCGCCAGGTGGGCGCGGTCGGCGGCGATGCCGTAGAGCCGGGCGTTGGGTCCCCGGCGGGCCGCCCCGGACTCCCCCACGACGGTGATCAGCCCGGCGGCGCCGAGCCGCTCGACGAGGTCGGCGACCGTCGGCCGGGACAGCCCGGTCAGCTGCTTCAACTGCCCTGCCGTCAGCGGGCCTTGGTCCTGGAGGAGCCCCAGGGCCAGGCGGTCGTTGATGGCCCGTGCGGTACTCGGTGATGCGGGCATGGCGGGGATCCTTCCACATCGAACGCCCAGCCCCCCGCGGTCGGCGGGGCGGCGACCGGCAGTCGGCAGACCGGCCCCCGACGGGACGGCCCCCGGCAGCCACGGACCGGCCCCGCGGCCGGCGGACCAGCCCCCGCAGCCGGCGGACCGGCCCCCGAACGTCGGCGAACCAGCCGCCGCGGCCGACGGGAGGACCATCACCTCCGGCGGGCAAGCCACCACGGTCGGTCGGCAAGTCACCGCCCACGGCCGACAGGCCATCGCGGCTCGTTTCGGCGCTATCTATCAGGCAGGGTCCCTGATAGTTTACGGCGCACCAACGGGCGGGGAGGAGCGCGGGCATGGGGGACCTGAGCGAGGTGCGGCGCGCGCGGAGCGCCGTCGCGGCCGTGTTCGCCGTCCACGGCGCCGTGACCGGCTCCTTCGCGACCCGCGTGCCCTGGGTCCAGGACCACGCCTCGCTCGGCGCGGGCCGGCTGGGCTTCGCGCTCGCCTTCACCGCGCTCGGCGCCTCCTGCGCGATGCCGCTCGCGGGCCGGATCAGCCACCGCTTCGGCAGCCGCAACGCGCTGCGCGGGCTGATCGCGCTGTGGACCCTCTCCCTCGTGCTGCCCGCCCTCGCGCCGAACCTGCCGGCCCTGTGCCTGGCGATGTTCACCTACGGCGCCTGCGCGGGCATGGCGGACGTGGCGATGAACGCGCTCGGCGTCGAGGTCGAGCGGCGGCTCGGCAAGTCGGTGCTGTCCGGGCTGCACGGGATGTGGAGCGCGGGCGCCCTGGCCGGCTCCGCCGCCGGTACGCTCGCCGCGCATCTCGGCGCCGACGCACGCACCCACTTCCTGCTGGCCTCGGCCGTCCTGACCGTCCTCGGCGTGCTCTCTTGCACCCGGGTGCTGGACATACAGCCCGCCGAGGACGAGGAGCCGCCGCCCCGGTTCGCGCTGCCGCCCCGCTCCGCGCTGCTGATCGGCATGGTCGGCTTCTGCGCGGTGTTCGCGGAGGGCGCGAGCCTCGACTGGTCGGCGGTGTTCCTGCGGGACCGGCTGGACAGCTCGGCCGGCCTCGCGGCGGCGTCGACCACCGCCTTCATGCTGACGATGGCCGTGGCCCGGATCGCCGGGGACGCGGTGGTGAACCGGTTCGGGGCGGTGCGCACGGTCCGGGCCGGCGGTGTCCTGGCCGTCCTCGGCGGTCTGCTGGTCGTGCTCGCCGGGCAGCCGCTCGTGGCGATGGGCGGCTTCGCCCTGATGGGGCTCGGCATCGCGGTCGTCGTACCGCTGTGCTTCGCCGCCGCCGGGCACGCCGGGCCCAACCCCAGTCAGGCCATCGCGGGCGTGGCGACCATCACCTACACCTCGGGGCTGATCGCGCCGAGCCTGATCGGCGGGGTGGCGCAGGCGACCAGCCTGGTGGTCTCGTTCGGCGTGGTGACGGCGCTCGCGTGCGGACTCGCGGGGTGCGCGGGCGTGCTGCGCTCCGCCGAGCGCGGGGCCGGGCGGGAGGTCAGTCCGCGGGCCGCAGCAGTTCCCGGGCCGCGGACCTGAAGCCGTCGCTCCAGGGGGCCGGGCGCAGGGTGGTCGCGTCGAGGCGCACCAGCACCCGCGCGCCTTGTGCGTAGGTCGTGGAGCCGTCGGCCGAGCAGAAGCGGAAGCCGTAGGTCAGCCCGGTGGTGCCGAGCCGGTCCAGCCAGAGGTGGACGGCGTAGCGGCCGGGGCTCGTGACGGGCGCCTCGTAGCCGATGCGCAGTTCGCGCACCGCGTTGCAGGCGTCCCCGGCCGCCGCCCAGTCGCCGTCGAAGCGGATGCCGTGCTCGTGCCACAGCTCGGTCCAGGCGCGCTCGACCAGCAGCGGATAGCGGGCGTTGTGCAGCAGGCCGAGCGCGTCGAGGTCGTCGAAGTGGACGGTGACGGGAATCAGCCGGCCGTGGGCGAGGGCGGGTACGGAGGGGGCTTCGGCGGTCACGGCGGGGCTCCTGGGCAGGGGCCGGGGGCGGTCCCCGGCAGGTACGGCCCTCCATACTAAGCGACCGCTCAGCACGCCCTCCGGGACACCCCCGCGCGGGCGGTGTGCGCGGTCCGCGCCGACGACCAGCGACAATGGTGCGGATACCCCCTGTCCCCCGGCCCCCTCGGCTGCCCGGACGCAACACAGAAAGCGAAACCCCACCATGGACCTCGGCGTGCGCTGGAAACTGCACGGTGACGGGAAGACCCCCGCGCCCGGAGCAGTGGTACGGCCCGACGAACGGCTGACCTGGCCCCGGACGGTGGGCCTCGGCGCCCAGCACGTGGTCGCGATGTTCGGCGCCTCCTTCGTGGCGCCGGTACTGATGGGCCTGGACCCCAACCTGTCGATCATGATGTCCGGCGTCGCCACGGTCATCTTCCTGCTCGCCACCCGCGGCCGGGTGCCCAGCTACCTCGGCTGCTCGCTGTCCTTCGTGGGCGTGGCCGCGGTCATCCGGGCGCAGGGCGGTACGAGCGCCACGGTGACCGGCGCCACCCTGTGCGTCGGTGTCGTGCTGTTCCTGGTGGGCCTCGCGGTGCAGCGGTTCGGGGCGCGGATCATCCACGCGGCCATGCCGCCCATCGTGACCGGCGCGGTCGTGATGCTGATCGGCTTCAACCTGGCCCCGGTGACCGCCTCCACCTACTGGCCGCAGGACCAGTGGACGGCGCTGCTCGTGATGCTGTTCACCGGGCTCGCGGTGGTGTGTCTGCGCGGCTTCTGGTCCCGGATCGCGATCTTCCTCGGGCTGGTCTTCGGCTACGGCATCTCCTGGGTCTTCGACCGGATCTTCGGCAAGATCCACTCCGTGGGCGGCGACGGCAAGCTGACCGACCACTGGCGCCTGGACCTCTCGGGCGTGGCCAAGGCCGACTGGATCGGTCTGCCGCACTTCCACGGCCCGTCCTTCCAGTGGTCGGCGATCCTGGTCGCGCTGCCGGTCGTCATCGCGCTGGTCGCGGAGAATGCGGGCCATGTCAAGGCGGTCGGCGAGATGACCGGCGACCCGCTGGACGACAAGCTGGGCACGGCGATCTCGGCCGACGGCGTCGCCTCCATGCTGTCCACCGCGGTGGGCGGCCCGCCGAACACCACCTACTCCGAGAACATCGGCGTGATGGCCGCGACCCGCGTCTACTCCACCGCCGCGTACTGGGCGGCGGCCGGCTTCGCCCTGCTGTTCGGCCTGTGCCCGAAGTTCGGCGCGATCGTGGCCGCCATTCCGGGCGGGGTCCTCGGCGGGATCACGGTCATCCTCTACGGCATGATCGGCCTGCTCGGCGCGCAGATCTGGCTGAACGCCAAGGTGGACCTGCGCAATCCGCTGAACCTGGTGCCGGCCGCCGCGGGCATCATCATCGGCGTGGGCAACGTCAGCATGAAGTTCACCAGCAACTTCTCGCTCAGCGGTATCGCGCTGGGCACCCTGGTCGTCATCACCGGCTACCACGCGCTGCGCGCCTTCGCCCCGGCCCACCTCAAGAAGCAGCAGCCGCTGCTGGACGAGGGCACCTCCAGCTACGACCCGGACTCCCCGCCCGCGCAGCCGTAAGTCCCCTTTTCCCACCGGATCGTGAGGACCCGTTCCCCCGTTCCGGCGACGCACCGGGCCGGTCGGCGCTCCGGCCGGTTCCGGGCTGCGACCCTTCCCCCATGTCGCAGTCGTCCTCCGTCATCGGCCCCGCCGGCGCCACCGGTCCCGTCGACGCCGTGGTCTCCCGGATGCGGGCCCTGGCCGCCGTCCTGCCCGCGCGGGACGGCGTGGCCGTGTTCAACCGCGTGTACCTCACCGTCACCGAGGAGATCGACCGCCGCCTGGGCGCCGGGCAGTTCCCCGATCCGCGGGCGGCCGTGGCGCTGGACGTGCGCTTCGCCGAGCGGTACCTCTCCGCGGTCGACGCCGCCGAGGCGGACCTGAGACCGCCCGCCTGCTGGCGGCCGCTGTTCCAGCTGCGCCGCCATCCCCAGGTACGCCCGCTCCAGTTCGCGCTGGCCGGGGTCAACGCCCATATCGGGCACGACCTCGCGCTCGCCGTGGTGGACGCCTGCCGCACCGTCGGCTGCGAACCCGCCGATCTGGCCGACGAGTTCGACCAGGTCGGCGAGATCCTCACGGCCCTGGAGGAACGGGTCCGCGAGGATCTGATGCCGGGCCCCGACCTGCTCCAGCTCGCCGATCCGCTCACCCATCTGCTGAGCGCCTGGAGCCTGGAGCGCGCCCGCGACGCGGCCTGGGCGGCGGCGCGGGCCCTGTGGGCGCTGCGGCACAGCCCGGACATCGCCGAGGAGTTCGCCGTACGGCTGGACGCGGCGGTGGGGTTCGCGGGCAGGATGCTGCTGACGCCGCTCACGCACTGAGAGATCCCGGCACGGAAAGATCCCGGCTACGAAGGAGCTACGCCATGGCGACCCGGCTCGGACTCGGTCTTCCCCAGATGCGGCAGTTCTCGATCGGCAGGGACGTCCCGGCGGTGGCCCGCGCCGCCGAGCGGATCGGCTACGACAGTCTGTGGGTCTTCGAGCGGGCCCTGTTCCCGGAGCCCGCCACCCAGGGCTTGTACGGCATCGACGGCTCGCCCTGGCCCGACCAGTACCGGTCGGTGGCGGAGCCGCTGGTCACCCTCATCCTCGCCGCGGCGGCCACCGAGCGCGCGGAGCTGGGCACCAGCGTGCTGGTGGCGCCGCTGCATCTGCCGTTCCAGCTGGCCAGGGCGCTGGCCTCGCTCGACGCGGCGAGCGGCGGCCGGGTGCTGGCGGGCCTGGGCACCGGCTGGTCGCTGGACGAGTACGCGGCCTCCGGCGTCCGGCCCTTCGCGGAGCGCGGGGCGGTGCTGGAGGAGGTCATCGACGTGTGCCGCGCGGTGTGGGGCCCGGACCCGGTCGTCCACGACGGCCCCCTGGCGAAGATCGCGCCGGCCGTGGTCGGGCCCAAGCCGGCCCGCCCGATCCCGATCCTGCTGGCCGCGGGCAACCCGCGCTCCTGGCGGCGCCTGGTCGACAAGGCCGACGGCTGGCTGCCGGTGGCCATGGGCGGCGTTCGGGTGGCCGAGCAGTGGCGGCGGCTGCGCGAACTGGCCGAGGCGCGGGGCCGTACGGAGCCGATCCGCACGGTGCTGCGGGTGAACGCCGAGCCGTGCCGCAAGCCGTACGAGGGCGCCGACCGCCGCCCCTTCCAGGGCAGCACCGACCAGATCGTGCGGGACCTGGTGGAGTACGCGGAGATCGGCCTGGCGGAGATCCTGCTCGACCTCCAGGGCACCGCACGGGACGCGGCGGAGCTGACGGACATCGCCGCCGAGGTGTTCGAGAAGGCGCGGGCGGCCGGAGTCTGACCGGCCGCCCGCGCCCCGCCGCCCCGTGCCCGTGTCCGGTCAGTCCTCCGGCAGCTCCACCGGGGCGATCTCGTCGTAGACGTCGCCCGGACCGGGGTTGGTCGGGTCGGTCTCGCCGCCGAAGTGGCGCATGACGCCCCAGACCGCGTTCAGCGCGGTCTGGACGGCGCCCTCGGCCCAGCCGGCCGTCCAGGAGATGTCGTCGCCGGCGAGGAAGATGCCCCGCTTGTCGGCGGGCAGCCGGTCCTGCATGAAGTGCGTGAACAGGCGCCGCTGGTAGCGGTAGTGGCCGGGCAGGTTGGCCTTGAACGCGCCCATGAAGTAGGGCTCGTTCTCCCAGGAGACGGTCACCGGGTTGCCGATGATGTGCTTGCGGATGTCGACGTTCGGGTAGATCTCGCCGAGCGAGTTCAGCATGACCTCCATCCGCTCGTTCGCGGACAGCGGCAGCCACTTCAGGCTGTCGTCGCACCAGGTGTACGACAGGCAGATCACGGCGGGCTTGTCCGGGCCGTTGTCGAGCAGGTAGGTCCCGCGCGTCATCCGGTCGGTGAGGGTCATCGACATGACGTCCCGGCCGGTCCGCTCGTCCTTGTCCAGCCAGAACGGCCGGTCCACGGGGACGAACAGCTTGCTGGACTCCATGTAGTGGGTGCGCTCGATCGCGGTCCAGTGGTCGATCGGGAACAGCGAGTCGTCGCAGGCGATCTTGGACAGCAGCATCCAGGACTGGGCGGTGAAGATCGCCGCCTTGTAGGTGCGGATGTCGCCGCGCGCGTCCGTCACGGTGATCTGGTTGCCCGCGGTGCGGTGCAGCCGGGTCACGGCCGGGCGCGGCTCGCCGTTCGCGTGCAGGGAGCTGAGCGAGGTGCCGTAAGGCCAGTGGACGATCTTCTCCGGCTCGCGCTCCCACAGGCGCAGCGGCAGCTGCTGGGAGCCGCCGACGATGCCGCGGTGGTGGTCGTCGGCCTCGGTGTAGACGACGCGCAGGATCTCCAGGATGGAGTTCGGGAAGTCGGTGTCCCAGCCGCCGGTGCCGAAGCCGACCTGGCCGAAGATCTCGCGGTGCCGGAAGGACTTGAAGGCCTCGGAGTCGCACAGGAAGCCGTAGAAGGTCTGGTTGTCGAGCTTCTCGACCAGCTTCGCCCAGATCTCGCGGATGCGCGGCACGTCCCGCTCGCGCATGGCGCGGTTCATGTCGGAGAAGTCGGCGCCCTCTTCGAGGCACCTGTTCCAGGCGTCGGCGACGTCCCGGTACACCTGGGGCAGGTCGTCGACGGTGACCGCGTAGTGCGACTCGCCCTTGAGGTCCACGACGGTCGACGGGGTCGCCTCGGCCAGCGGGTTGGGGAACGGCCGGGTGGTGAGGCCGACCAGGTCGATGTAGTGCTGGAGGGCGGTGGAGGAGGGCGGGAAGCGCATCGCGCCCAGCTCGCAGTTCAGTTCCTCGTCGCAGCCCTCGAAGCCGACGGTGCGCAGCCGGCCGCCGAGCTGGTCGGCCTCGTAGACGACGGGCTTGAGGCCCATCTTCATCAGCTCGTAGGCGGCGACGAGACCGGAGAGACCGCCGCCGATGACGGCGACCTCGGTGCCGTGCTCGGTCGCCGGGATCTGGCCGAGGCCCGCCGGGTGGGCGAGGTAGTCGTCGTAGGCGTAGGGGAAGTCCGGGCCGAACATGGTGATCGGCGGCTGCTGCCCGTCGGTGTGCTCGACGGCGGTGGGCACCGTGGACGTCATGGGGTACGGACTCCTTGCACGGAAGAACTGAGGGTGAAGTCAGGCGAGTTGACGGTGCGTCAGGTCAGCGAGCCGTAGAGGCCCGGACGACGGTCCGCCAGGTAGGGGTTGGCCGCGCGGGAGGCGGCCAGGAAGGCCGGGTCGGCGTCGGCGAACACCAGCTGCTCGGCGCGGCCCGCACGGGTCCGGGCGACGCCGTCGGGGCCGGCGAGGACGGAGAGGCCGACGAACTCGAACTCCCCTTCCTGGCCGACCCGGTTGACGTACGCGACGTACATCTGGTTCTCGAAGGCGCGCACCGGGATCATCGACTCGGCGACGAACTGGTACGGGTGCATCTGGGCGGTCGGGACCAGCAGCAGGTCGGTGCCGGCCAGGGCGTGGGCCCGGACGTTCTCCGGGAACTCGACGTCGTAGCAGATCAGCAGGCCGACGGTGAGGCCGTTCAGCTCGGCCTGGACGACCTGGTGCTCGCCCGGCGTGAAGTGGTCGCGCTCGAAGCAGCCGAAGAGGTGGGTCTTGCGGTAGTTCGCGAGCCGGGTGCCGTCGGCGGAGATCAGCTGGGCGGAGTTGTAGACCGTGTCGCCGTCGCGCTCGGGGTAGCCGTAGGCGATGGCGAGGCCGTGCCGGACGGCACTCTCGCTGATCGCGGCGGCGCAGGCGCCGTCGGCGGGCTCGGCGAGGCGGCCGATGTCGTCGCCGATCGCGTAGCCGGTGAGGAACATCTCGGGCGCGGTCAGCAGTGCGGCGCCCGCGGCCGCGGCCCGGCCCGCGGCCTCGTCCAGAACCCGCAGGTTCTCGGCGACGGAGCCGGGGCGGCCGGAGCTCTGGAGCAGGGCGGTGCGCATGCGTCTACCTCACCGGTCACGGAGGGGGTTCGGGGTCAGATAGACGGTACGGTCGGCGCGCGCGGCGGGACAAGGAGCAGCCGTTGCGCGCCGGTGCGCGGTTCGTTGCGTGCGCGGGGGATGCGGCGGCGATTCGTTGCGTGCCCCCGGCGGGATGCGGTCCGGGGGCGCTGTGCGGGCGCCCCCGTGCGCGTCGGGGCCCGCGTTACTTGCCGGTGCCGACCGGGTCGACGGTGATGTCGGGGCCGCTCTCGGTGACGGGGACGTTGATCCCGGCGTTCAGGGTCGTGGAGTGGGTCTCGTTCGGCGGGGTGACGACGAGCTGGGTGAAGGTCTCGCCGGAGCCGCCGGAGTTGTTCGGCTGGTAGTGCAGGGTGAAGCGGGTCTCGGCGCCCGGCTGGAGGGTGACGGTGGGGGCGGCGAGCTTGCTGCGGGAGGCGCTGACCGTGCCGTCCTTGCTCTTCAGGTCGACGCCCGGGAAGCCGTGCAGGGTGCAGTTGGCCGAGCCGGTGTTCTTCATGTTGACGATCAGCTCGCCCTCGCCCATGCCCCCGGAGGTGCTGAAGGAGAGGTGGTCGGTGGTGCAGCCGGCACCGGAGGCGCGGCCGGAGCCGGTGGGGCCGTGCGCGGAGCTGGACTGGCCGCCGTTCTGGCCGGTCGAGCCGGAGCCGCTGGAGCCGGTGCCCGTGGAGCCGGTGGAGCCCGTCGAGCCGCCGCTGCCGCCGGAGCCCTGGGTGCCCGAGGTGTCCGAGGCGGTGCTGCCCGGCGAGGAGGAGTCGCTGCCGCCGGAATGGTTGTCGCTGCTCCCGCACGCGGTGAGCGACAGGCCCGCGGCGAGGGCGACGACGAGCAGCGAGATCTTCTGGACGCGCATGATTCCCCTTAGAGGTACGGCTGACGTGCTGTTCCCTGAGACAGGCGGGGTGGAACGGGGGTTCCGGCCTGCACCGGTCCCCTACATGGCTGTTACAAAGACTAGAAGTCGCGCAGCCGGTCGACGATCTCCCGCAGCAGTGCGGGATCGGCGGTGGGGCCGCCGGCCGGGTCCCGGCGGGGCGCGGTGATGCGGACCAGGCCCGCCTCGGCCAGGTCGCCGAGCAGCACGCGCACCACGGTCAGGGGCAGGTCGGCGTCGGCGGCCAGCTCGGCGACCGGGCGCGGGCCGCGTCGCACCAGGTCCAGCAGGGCGGCGCTCGCGTGATCGACGCCGGCCGCGGCGGCGTCCGCCGGCTCCAGGGCGGTGACCCGCGACATCAGGTCGATGGAATGCCGGTCCGAGGGCCGGGTACGGCCTCGGGTCACGGTGTACGGCCGCACCATCGACCCGGTCTCGTCCTCGTACCAGTGCTCGTCGCTCACGGCGGGATCATGGGGTGGCACGGGCTGCCGCGTCCAGGTGGCTGCCGAGGCGGCGGACCAGCAAAGCCATCTCGTGGGCGAGTTGGCCGACGTCGGTACCGGCCTCGCTGAGCACGGCGAGCCGGCTGCCGTGTCCGGCCGGGGTGATGAACAGGTAGGCCTCGTCCAGCATCACCATGGTCTGCCGCACCCGGCCGGCGGCGAACCGCTCCCCCGCGGAACGGGCGAGGCCGTGGAAGCCGGAGCAGACGGCGGCCAGGTGCTCGATGTCCTGCCGGGGCATGCCCTCGGAGCTGCTCAGTGCGAGGCCGTCGGCGGTGAGCAGCACGGCCTGGCGGACGTGGTCGGTGCGTGCCACGAGGTCGTCCAGCAGCCAGCCGAGGTCCGTGCCGGGGGTTCCGGCGGGTGCGGTGGGTGCGGCGGGCCGGTCAGGCATCTGGTCGTCACCGTGCATCGTCGGTGTCCGTCCCTTCGTCGACGTGGGTGTTCACGGTGTTCACGGTGTCGTCGGCATGGTCGCCGGGCCGCGTGGGCATTCCCTTGCGCCCCTGGTCGAGCCCCCGCTGAAAGGCCCCGAAGATCGCCCGCATCTCCTCGGCATCCACCTCCCGCCGCCCGCCCTCCGCCTGCTCCCGCGGCTCCTCCCGCAACTGCCGGGCGAGGGAGGCCTGACGGACGCGGGTGGGAAGGGCGGGGACGGAGCCGCCATGCGGGGCGCCGGTCTCGTGGGGGGTGCCGGTTTCGCGACTGGCGCCGGTCTCGTGCGGGGCGGCGGCCTCGCGCGGGGCCCCGGTCCCGTGCGGGGCGATGGCCTCATGCGGGGCGTTGCCCTCGCGGGTGGCGGGGCGCCTCGTCGGGAGGGGTGGGGGCTGGGAGATCGCGGGGGCGCCGGCGGGCGGAGGTACAGGGGTGCCGGGTACGGCGTGGGGGGTGCCGGGTACGGAGGTGGGCGCGGAAGCGTGCGGTGCTTGCCAGGGGGTGGCGGACTCGGACCGGCCGGGCCTCCGGGGAGGCAAGGGCTCGGGCCGCGCGGACCGGGAGAGACCGGCCTGCGCCGGGGCATCGGGCGGCGAGGGCGTGTGCGCGGGGTCGCCGGCTCGGGAGGACATCGGCCACGGGGTCCCGGCATCCGACGGAGCCTGCCGGGAGTCTTCGGCCTCGGACGACGACGCCCCCGGCCCGGCCCCGGACTCGGTCGTGCCCGGCCTTTTCCTCGACGGCAGGGACTCGGACGCCACGTCCCACGCGGCACCGGACCCATGCCTACCCGGCTGCTCGGACGGCTTCTGCCGGCCGGCGTCGGCCCCGGACGCACCGGACCCCCCGGTCGGCCGCGGGCCGGATGCCGCCGCGCTGCTTCCCGCAGGATCGTTCCTGCGCCGGGACGGCAGCGGTCGTACCTCGCCGTGCTCACTGTGCGGCAGCGACCGTACCTCACTGCGCGCCTCGGGCGGCAGCGGTCGTACCCCGCCGTGCTGCTCGGGCGGCAGCGGGACGCGGACTCCGCCGGGCCCGGACAGTGCCCCCGCCGGCGCGGCCGTCGGTTCGGGCGCCGGGCGCGGGTCCGTGCCGCCGGTCGCCGCCAGGATCGTGTCCGGCAGCAGCACCACCGCCGTCGTACCCCCGTACGGGGAGTCCCGGAGGCTGACGTCGATGCCGTGGCGGGCGGCGAGGCGGCCGACGACGTAGAGGCCGAGGCGGTCGTGGCGGGTGGGGTCGAAGGCGTCCGGGTCGGTGAGGGTGCGCTCGGCGTGGGCACGGGCCTCGGCGTCCAGGCCGAGCCCGCGGTCGTCGATCTCCAGCACGAAGCCGCCGCCGGCCCGCCCGGTGCGCAGCGTCACCTCGGTGTGCGGCGGCGAGAACACCGTGGCGTTCTCCAGGAGTTCGGCGAAGAGGTGGACGACGTCGGCGACCGCGTCCGCCGCGATCCCGGTGTCCGGCATCGGCGGCACCACCACCCGCGCGTAGTCCTCGATCTCGCCGACCGCCGAGGCGACGACCTGCGCGATGGGCACCGGGCGGCGCCAACGGCGGCCGGGCGCCGAGCCGGAGAGGATGATCAGACTCTCCGCGTGCCGCCGCATCCGGGTGGTGAGATGGTCGATGCGGAACAGCTCGCGCAGGATGTCGGGGTCCTCGGTGCGCCGCTCCAGCGTGTCCACGAGCTTCAACTGCCGGTGCACCAGCGCCTGGTTGCGGCGCGCGATGTTGAGCAGCACCGCGAACAGCCCCCGGCGGAGCGTCGCCTGCCGCACCGCGGCCTCGACCGCGGCCAGCCGCGCGGTGTTGAAGGACCGACCGACCTGCCCGATCTCGTCGTCGCGGCCCCCGGCGGCGGCGAGCGGCGGCGCCTCGGCCGCCGCGTCCACCTCCTCACCGGCGCTCAAGCGGCGCATCACGTCGGGGAGTTGCCGGGCGGCCAGCACATCGGCGGCGTCCCGCAGGGCCTCCAGGCGGCGCGAGATGCGCCGGGCGCCGCGCACCGCGAACCACAGCGACAGCCCCGCGACGACCAGTCCCGCGCCACCGGCGATCGCCGCGCGGGTCAGCTCCTGGTAGGCGAACGCCCGTCCGCGCGCGGCGGAGTCGTCGGCGGCCGCGACGCACAGGTCGCGGTACTGCCGCACGATCCGGTCCACGGTCGAGCGCCAGCTGTCCGCCGCGACCGCCTGCGCCGCCCCGCCCGCCCCGGCCCGCAGCAGCGCGTCCTCGCCCTGGTTCAGCGAGCGGTACAGGGCGCCCTGCTGGAACTTCTCGAACAGGGCGCGCGAGTCGGCGGGCAGGTCGGGCACATAGGTCTGCTGGAAGACCCGCCGGTCCTCGATGGTCTGGGTGAGCGCGGTGTACTGGCCGGGAGTCAGCGCGGTGCCCGCCGCCCGCGCCCCGGCGACCAGCGCGTCCTCGCGGGAGACGAACTCGCGCACCCGGACCAGCTCGACGACGGTCCCGGACTCGCGGGCGAGCTGTCCGGCCTGGAGCGCGGTCAGCGTGGTCTGCACATCGAAGGCGGGCTCCACCAGCGCGCTGTACTGCTCGACCGCCTGGTCCCAGCGGATCTGCCGGGTGAGCACGCGCTGGCGCAGCCCGTCCAGCCTGCCGGTGGCCGTCACCATGGCGTCCAGCGACTGCCGCTGGCGCGCCGTGAGCCGGCTCCGGTCGCCGCCGCGGATCGCCTGCCGCATGGCGTCGACCGCCTGATCGGTACGGCGCTGCTGGCCGAGCAGCCGGCCCGCCCCCGCGGCGTCCCGGCCGCCGGCGCCCAGGTAGGCGGCGGACAGCCGGCGTTCGATCTGGATCTGCCCGACGGCGGTGTCCACGGGGCTGCCGAAGTCGTGGTACACCCCCTGGACCCGGATCAGCGCGCGCAGCTCCGCGGTGTCGGACACCATGGCGAAGCCCCACAGGGCCAGCAGCGCGATGGCCGGTGCGAGCGCGAGCGCCACGATCCGGGTGCGGACGGTGGTGGGACGGCCAAGGGGCCAGCGCATGGGAGGACCTACCGGTATTACCAGTCAGTAGAGAGCCCGCACAACCTACGGGACGGTCACCACGCACCGCAACGGCGACCGCCGGTAACCCCAGGTCAGCTCACAGGAGACACAAAGCGCGCGAGGACCGCGGCATGGTCGGAGGGCCACTCGTTTCCGGCCACGTCCGGCCAGGGGCGGGGGTTCCCGGTGACGACGGTGCGCGCGTCCCGGACGGTCAGGCCCCGGTGCAGCACGTAATCGATCCGGTCCTGCGGCTCGGCCCGGCCGCTGCCGTCCTCGTGCACCGGGTGGATCGGCGACCAGGTGTGTCCGGGGGCCGCGACGGGATCGGGATGGGCCTGCCGGTAGGCGTCGGCGAACCCCGCCTCCTCGGCGGCCCTGGTCACCGGCCAGGCCACGTCGGGCCAGTCCAGGTGGGAGGGGCAGTTGAAGTCGCCGGTGAGGACGACCGGGACGCTCGCCTCGGACGCCTTCCCGATCCGCTCCAGCGCGTCCCGCAGCTGGGCGAGCCGCAGCTCCTCGTGGGCGATCAGCCCGGCCGCCGGCAGCCCGTCGAAGGCGGACTCGTAGGGCCCGTAGGGGGTGTAGTACAGATGCGCGGTCCATACGTCGACCGCGCGGCCGGGGGCGACCTGGACGCGGACGCCCGCGGCGCCGTAGAAGCCGACGTCCGGGTCGCCGAAGCGGGCGGTGATCGGGTGGCGGCTGATGATGCCGAGGTTCTCCCCGGCCCGGTGGTGGTGCCAGCCGAGGGCCTCGGCCAGCTCCCGAGCGGCGGTGCCGGCGGTCTCCTGGAGCCCGACGACGTCGGCGCCGCTGTCCCGGATCACCCTGACCTGCTTGGCCCGGTGGTCGTCCACCTTCGCGCCGCCGAGCCACAGGTTCCAGCTCAGGATGGTCAGCGCGGGCGCGGTCATGGCGCTCAGCTCCCCGACGGTGACCCCGGCGAGGCTGTCCCGCACGGTGCGGCCGGGCGCGGCGCCGATCGGGGCGAGGGAGGGCACGGCGAGCACCGCGCACCCGGCGGCCTCGGCGGAGGCCACTCCGGTCGCGGTGTCCTCGACGGCCACGCAGGCGGCCGGCTCGACGCCGAGGGCGCGGCAGGCGGCGAGGTACGGCTCGGGGTCGGGCTTGGTGCGGGCGGTGTCGTCGGCCGTGATGGAGAGGGCGAACCGGTACGCCCCGAGGGCCTCGATGACGAGGTCGGCGACCGCGCGCGGGGACGCGGTGACCAGCGCGGCCGGGACGCCCTCGGCGGCGAGGGCGTCCAGCAGGGCGAGGGCGCCGGGGCGGGGCACGATCTCGGTGCGGACCCGGTCGGCGAACGCGCGGTGGAGCCCGGCGGCGAGGTCCGCGGCCGGCCGCCCGGTGGTGCGGGCGAGCCAGTCGGCGGTGTGTTCCACCGGGCGGCCGAGGACGTCCGGCTGGTCGGCCTCGGTCAGCGGCCGGCCGGCGACCGCCGCGACCGCCTCCCACCACAGGTGCTCGGTGTCCACGAGCGTGCCGTCCATGTCGAACAGGACTGCCTGGAGCGGGAGTCGGGAGGTGTGGGGGGTGGTCACGTGGATGTCTGTCCTCAGTTCTCGGTGCGGGGGGCCACGAGCACGGGGCGTTCCGGCAGCGAGGCGGTGACGGCGGCGCCGGCGCCCAGGCCCGCGGCCTCGTGCGCGGGCAGGTCGGCCTTGGCCTCGGTGCCGTCGGCGAGCTGGACGGTGAGCCGGACGACCGCGCCGAGGAAGGCGGTGGCGACGACCCGGCCGCCGCCCTGCTCGTCGGCGCGTACCCGCAGGTTCTCGGGCCGTACCAGGACGTCCACCGTGCCGTCCGGCGCGTCGCCGTCGGCGGGCAGGCGCTGCCCGAGCACCTCGACGGTGCCGTCCTTCAGCTCGCCGGGGACGCGGCTCATGGTGCCGACGAACTCGGCGACGAAGGCGGTGGCGGGGCGGCCGTACAACTCGGCGGGCTCCGCGCACTGTTCGAGCCGGCCGGCGCGCATCACGGCGACCCGGTCGGCGATCGACAGGGCCTCCTCCTGGTCGTGGGTGACGAAGAGGGTGGTGATGCCGAGTTCCTGCTGGAGCCGGCGGATCTCCTCGCGCAGGCTCAGCCGGACCTTGGCGTCCAGGGCGGACAGCGGCTCGTCGAGCAGCAGCACGCGGGGGCGCAGGGCGAGGGCGCGGGCGAGCGCGATGCGCTGCTGCTGGCCGCCGGAGAGCTGGTGCGGGAACCGCTCCCCCTTGTCGCCGAGGCCGACCAGTTCCAGCAACTCGTCGGCCCTGGTCCGGCGTTCGGCCGTACGGACGCCCCGCATACGCAGCCCGAAGGCCACGTTGTCGACGGCGCTGAGATGCGGGAAGAGGCTGTACGACTGGAAGACCATCCCGGCGTCGCGGCGGTGGGCCGGCACATGGGTGATGTCCCGGCCGTCGACCAGTACCGCGCCGGAGTCGGGGTGTTCGAACCCGGCGAGCATGCGCAGGGCGGTGGTCTTGCCGCAGCCGGAGGGGCCGAGCAGGGCCAGGAACTCACCGGGGCGGACGGTGAGGTCGAGCCCGTCGAGGGCGACGGTGGCGCCGAACTCGCGGCGCAGGCCCCGGAATTCGACGGTCGCGGCCTGCTCGGTGGCGGGCTTCTCAAGTGTGGTGGCGGTCATGGTGTGTTGGTCATCCCCGGGAAGGAGCGGTTCGGTTGCGTCCGCCGCCGACGCCGGCGAGCGCGAGGAGCAGGGCCCAGGTGACGAGCAGGCTGAGCACGGACACGGCGACGGACATCTGGGCCTGGTCGCTGCCGACGTTGTAGATCCATACGGCGAAGGGCTGGTAGCCGAGCAGCTGGGCGACGGTGAACTCGCCGAGGACCAGCGCCAGCGTGAGGAAGGCGGCGTTCAGCAGCGCCCCGCGCAGATTGGGCAGGACGGCCCGCACCAGCGCCTTGGGCCAGGAGGCGCCGCAGCTGCGGGCGGCCTCCACCAGGGTGCGCACGTCGATGGCGCGCAGGCCCGCGTCCAGCGCCCGGTACACGAAGGGCAGCGCCATCACGACGTAGGCGAGGACCAGGACGACGGGGAAGCTGGGGTTCTGGATCGCCACGAAGGTCTGGAACAGCGGGGTCCGGGACAGATGGTCCGGGCCCCACTTGAGCACGGTGACGATGCCCGCGACGAACGCGATGGGCGGCACCACCAGCGGCAGCGAGCAGACCACCTCGACCACGGGCCGCAGCCGGGGCGCGCCGAGCCGCAGGGCGACCACGGCGGGCACCATCAGCAGCAGCACGACCACGATGGTGGCCACGGCCAGTTCCAGCGACAGCAGCAGGCTGGAGACGAAGCCGCCGGTGGAGAGGATCCTGGTGTAGGCGTCGAAGCTGATGCCGTCGGGGTCGTCCACCGTGAAGACCACGGAGGCGGCGAGCGGGACCAGGAAGTACAGGGCGGCGAGGCCGAGGACGGCCCACCGCCAGGGGGTCAGGCGTCGAGCCATCGGGCGCTCCGGCGTTGCAGGGGCAGGTACACGGCCATCACCAGGCCGGCCACCAGGACCATGTCGAGGCTGAGGGCGAGGGCGACGTTCTCCTGCCCGACCAGGACGTTGCCGGACAGGGCGTCGGCGATCTGGAGGGTGACCAGCGGTACCGCGCTGCCGACCATCGCGGCGGCGGTGGCGTAGGCGGCGAAGGCGCTGCCGAACAGCAGCACGAACCCGCCGAGCAGGGAGGGCGCGAGCACGGGCAGGGCCACGTGCCGCCAGTACTGCACGCCGGTGGCGCCGTTGTTCAGCGCGGCCTCCCGCCACTGGGCGCGCAGGCCGTCGAGGGCGGGGGTGATGGTGAGGACCATCAGCGGGATGAGGAAGTACAGGTAGACGAGGACCAGGCCCCAGAAGCTGTACAGGTCCCAGCCGCTGTCCTTGAGGCCGAGGTGCAGGGTGAGCACGCCCGCGTTGCCGAGGGTGGCGACGAAGGCGAAGGCGAGCGGGACGCCGCCGAAGTTGGCGAGCACCCCGGAGGCGGTCAGCACGGCCTCGCGCAGCGCGCGGGAGCGGGAGCTCGCCACGGCCTGGGCGAGCGGCAGCCCGAACAGGGCGCCGAGCACGGCGGAGACCGCGGACAGCTTGACGCTGCCGAGCAGGGCGGTGAGGTACGCGCCGTGCAGCGAGGCCGTCATGTTGGCGCCGGTGTAGGAAGTGGCGCCGGTGGTGGGGTCCTTCGTGGTGAAGGCGCCGTCGAGGATCGCGAGGGCGGGCAGGCCGAAGGCGATGGCGGTGAAGACCAGCAGCGGCAGCACGGCCAGCCAGCCGGGGGCGCGGCGCCGCCGCTTCGCCGAAGCGACGGGCACCACGTCCGTACGGGGCAGGGCGGTGGTCATCCGGAGACGGCCTTACCCCAGCCCTGGGCGATGACCGTCTTGGCCTTGCTCTGCTCGGCCTCGGTCGGGAAGGACGCCGTCCCGGTGACCTTGGGCAGCTTGGCGGCGGCCGTCTTGTCGAGGGTGCCGGCCGACTCCATGGAGGTCATCAGGGCCGGGCGCGCGTAGCCCTTGAGCCACAGGTTCTGGCCCTCGGTGCTGTACAGGAACTCCTGCCACAGGCGGGCGGCCGCGGGGTGCGGGGCGTCCTTGGTGATGGCCTGGGAGTAGTACTGGGCGTACTGGCCGTCGCTCGGGACGACGACCTTCCAGTCGAGGCCCTTGGACTTGAACTCGTCGGCGTAACCGGCGTTCAGGTAGTCCCAGTCGATGGAGATCGGGGTCTCGCCCTTCTCCACGGTGGCCGGGGTGGACTCGACCGGCGTGTAGTTGCCGTTCTTCTTCAGCTTGGCGAAGAAGTCCAGGCCGGGCTGGATGTCGTCGAAGGAGCCGCCGTTCGCGAGCGCCGCCGCGTAGACGCCGCCGAAGGCCGAGCCGGACTTGGTGGGGTTGCCGTTGAGCGCGACCTGGCCCTTGTACTGGGGCTTGAGCAGGTCCTTGAAGGTGGTCGGGCACACCTTGACGCGCCCCGCGTCGCAGCCGATGGAGATGTAGCCGCCGTAGTCGTTGTACCAGCGGGCCTGCGGGTCCTTCTGGCCGGCCGGGATGTCGCCGAAGGAGGTCACCTTGTAGGGGGCGAGCAGTCCCTGCTGGGCGGCGCTGAGGGCGAAGGAGCTGCCGAGGTCGAGGACGTCGGGGGCGCGGTCCTGGCCCTTGCGGGAGGTGACGGCGTTGATCTCGTCCTGGCTGGAGCCGTCGGGGCTCTCGTCCTGGATCTTGATGCCGTACTTCTTCTGGAAGGCGTCGATGATCGCGCCGTAGTTGGCCCAGTCGCGGGGCACCGCGATGATGTGCAGCGACCCTTCCTTCTTGGCCGCCTTGACCAGGGCGTCCATGCCGCCGAAGTCGGCCGCGGAGGCGGCGGTGGCGGCGCTCTTGCCGTCCTTGGTGGTGGTCGACGCGTTGTCGGGGGCGGCGCCGCAGGCGCTCAGCGCGAGCGCGGCGACGACGGCGAGGGAGCCGCCGAGCACGGCGTTTCTCGGCAGGGACAACTTCACGGTCTCTCCAGGGGAAGCACGGGGGTGAGGTGCTACGGGGGTTTGCGAACCCGCTCGACAAACTTGTCTGAACAAGTCGGCCTCAGTACGCCCGCCTTCGGTGTCCTGTCCGTGAACACGGAGGGAACAGAAGCCGCCGTTTCCCTGCACAGTTACGGCTCACCCGGAAGACTGTGAAACGTCGATTAGGCTGGTCACGCTGTGCACAGCCGCCTACGCAGAGGGGAAGCATGACGGCGCGACACGAGGAGATCGCCGACGAGCTGCGCCGCGCGATCGACCGCGAGCAGTACACGGTCGGCAGCCGGCTGCCCTCGGAGTCGGAGCTGGCCGCCCGCTACGGCGTCTCGCGCGGCACGGTCCGCCAGGCCGTCGCCGCGCTCACCGCGGAGGGGCTGATCGGCTCCCGTCAGGGCGCCCGCCGGGTGGTCCTCGCGAGCCGCCGCAGCCAGAGCTTCGAGGAGCTGCGCAGCTTCGCCCAGTGGGCCCGCGCGATGGGCCGCGAGGCGACCGGGCACGTGGTCGAGCAGACCTACCGCCCGGCCACCCACGAGGACGCCGTCCGCCTCCAACTCCCCTTGCGCACGCCGGTGTTGCACGTACTGCGGCTGCGCGGTCTGGACGGCGACCCGGTGCTGCTCGAACGCACGGTCTACGCCGACTGGATCTCCCCCGCCGTCGAGTCCATCGAGCCCGACTGCCCCTCCGTCACCCAGCGCCTGTACGACGACACCGGCCTGGTCTTCGCCTATGGCGAGCACATCATCGACGCGGTCGCCTGCGGCGCGCGCGACGCCGAACTGCTGCGGGTGCGCCGCACGAGCCCGCTGCTGCGGGTGCGCCGGGTGACGACGACGCGGGAGGGCCGGCCGGTGGAGTGGTCGGACGACCGGTACCGGCCGGATGCGGTGACGTTCAGTGTGCACAACTCGATCGGCAACAATGCGCTGGCGCGGAAGGCGGCGGGGTAGGTCTCGGGGGGGTCTGTGCGGGTGCCGGGTGCGGGTCCGTCCGTGGCCGGTCGCGCAGTTCCCCGCGCCCCTTTCGGGGCGTCGAACTGCAACCCCCTCAAGGGGCGCGGGGAACTGCGCGAGAAACCACGACGGACCCGCACCCGGCATCCGGACCGCACCCCCCGACCCGGCATCCGCTCTATCCCGGCGCCCCCGAGGAAAACCTCCGCAGCAGCGGCGACAGCACCAGCACGGACTTCGTCCGCTCCACGAACGGCTCCCCCGCGATCCGCTCCAGCACCCGCTCGAAGTGCCGCATGTCCGACGCGAAGACCTGCGCGATCGCGTCCGCGTCCCCGGTGACCGTCGACGCCGACACGACCTCCTGGTACCGCTCCAGACCCCGCAGGATCGTCTCCGGCGAGGTGTTGCTGCGGCAGTAGATCTCGATGTACCCCTCGGTCTCCCAGCCGAGCGCCGCCGGATCCACCCGCACGGTGAAACCGGTGATCGCCCCGGTGGCCCGCAACCGGTCGACGCGGCGTTTCACCGCGGGCGCGGACAGTCCGACCAGTTGCCCGATGTCCGCGAAGGAGCGGCGGGCGTCCTCGGCGAGGGCGTGCACGATGCGTTCGTCGAGATCGTTCAGCACAGCAGGTGGTTCACTTACTTCTTGGCGAGTACTTCTTCAGCGAGACGGGACCGGCGGAAGCCGTATACGAAGTAGAACACGAGCCCGACCGCCAGCCAGACACCGAACACCGTCCAGGTCACGGCGGACAGGCTGCCCATGAGCCAGACGCAGAAGAAGAAGCCGAGCGCGGGCAGCAGCGGCGACAGCGGCACCCGGAACGTGCGCCGCATCCCCGGCCGCGTCCGGCGCAGCACCACGACCGCCACATTGACGAGCGCGAAGGCGAACAGCGTGCCGATGCTGGTGGCGTCGGCCAGCTGCCCCAGCGGCACCGCCGCGGCGAGGAGGCCGCAGAACAGGGACACGATGACGGTGTTGGCCCGCGGGGTGCCGCTCCTCGGGTGCACCCGCTCGAAGATCCCCGGCATCAGGCCGTCGCGGGACATGGCGAACAGGATGCGCGTCTGGCCGTAGAGCACGGTCAGCACCACACTCGCGATGGCGATGACCGCGCAGAAGGCCAGCAGGGTCGCCCAGAAGCGCTGTCCGGTGACGTCCCGCATGATCTGGGCGAGCGCGGCCTCCGAGCCGCTGAAGGAGCGCCAGGGCCGGGCGCCGACCGCGACGGCCGCGACCAGCACGTACAGGGCCGTCACGATGACCAGCGACAGCATGATCGCGCGCGGCAGGTCACGCGGCGCGTCCTTCGCCTCCTCCCCCGCGGTGGAGGCCGCGTCGAAGCCGATGTACGAGAAGAACAGCGTGCCGCCCGCCGCGCTGACCCCGGCCATGCCGAGCGGCATGAAGGGCGTGTAGTTCCCGGCCCTGACGCCCATGAGGCCGACCGCGCAGAACAGGATCAGCGCGGCGATCTTCACGCACACCATCACGGTGTTGACCCGCGCGGACTCCCTGGCCCCGCCGAGCAGGAACACCATGGCGAGGAGTACGACGATCAGGGCGGGCAGATTGAAGACGCCGCCGTGGCCCGGCGGGGCGGACAGGGCGGCCGGGAACGCGAAGCCGACGGTGCCGTCCAGCAGCTCGTTCAGGTACTGGCCCCAGCCGACCGCCACCGCGGCGACCGAGACGCCGTACTCCAGCAGCAGGCACCAGCCGCAGACCCAGGCGATCAGCTCGCCCATCGTGGCGTAGGCGTACGAGTAGGAGGAGCCGGCGACCGGGATGGTGCCCGCGAGTTCGGCGTAGGACAGGGCCGAGAACAGCGCGGTGAGTCCGGCGAGCACGAAGGACAGGATGACGGCGGGGCCCGCCTTGGGGACGGCCTCGCCGAGGACCACGAAGATGCCGGTGCCGAGCGTGGCCCCGATGCTGATCATGGTCAGCTGCCAGAGCCCGAGGGAGCGCCGCAGCGCGCCGCCCTCGCCCTGACCGCCCTCGGCGACCAGGAGCTCCACGGGCTTGCGGCGCATCAGGCGCGCACCGGGGCCCGCGGGCGGCTGCTGACGTGTGATCATCGCCGTCCACGGTACGACACGTGACGGAACGCCGCGCTCCGGTCACCGGACGCCTTCGGCCCCCGCCGGTCGCGGCGGGGGCCGAAGGGCGCGGGATCAGCTCCAGCTGGCGTGCAGCGGCTTGCCCTCGGCGTATCCGGCCGCGCTCTGCACGCCGACGATGGCACGCTCGGCGAACTCCTCCAGCGAACCGGCACCCGCGTAGGTGCAGGAGGAGCGGACGCCCGCGATGATCGAGTCGATCAGGTCCTCCACACCCGGACGGGCCGGGTCGAGGAACATCCGCGAGGTGGAGATGCCCTCCTCGAACAGCGCCTTGCGGGCGCGGTCGTACGCCGACTCCTCCGACGTGCGGTTGCGCACCGCGCGGGCGGAGGCCATGCCGAACGACTCCTTGTACGGGCGGCCGTTGGCGTCGTGCTGGAGGTCGCCCGGAGACTCGTACGTACCGGCGAACCAGGAGCCCACCATCACGTTCGAGGCGCCGGCGGCGAGCGCCATGGCCACGTCGCGCGGGTGGCGGACACCGCCGTCGGCCCACACGTGCTTGCCGTACTTCTTCGCCTCGGCGGCGCACTCCAGCACGGCGGAGAACTGCGGCCGGCCCACGCCGGTCATCATCCGGGTGGTGCACATGGCGCCGGGGCCGACCCCGACCTTGATGATGTCCGCGCCCGCGTCGATCAGGTCCTTGACGCCCTCGGCGGAGACGATGTTGCCCGCGACGATGGGCACCTGCGGGTCGAGCGCGCGCACCACCTTGATCGCGCTGATCATCGACTCCTGGTGGCCGTGCGCGGTGTCGATGACGAGGGTGTCCACGCCCGCGTCGAGCAGTTCCTTGGCCTTGCCGGCCACATCGCCGTTGATGCCGACGGCGGCGGCGATGCGCAGCCTGCCCTTCGCGTCCACGGCCGGGGTGTACAGCGTGGCGCGCAGGGCGCCCTTGCGGGTGAGGATGCCGGCCAGCCTGCCGTCCTTGTCGACGGCGGGGGCGTAACGGCGGTTGTGCGCGTCGAGGGTGTTGAAGGCCTCGCGCGGGTCGATGTCCGCGTCCAGCAGGAGCAGGTCCTTGGACATGACCACTTCGAGCTGGGTGAAGCGGTCGACGCCGGTGAGGTCCGCGTCGGTGACGACACCGATGGGCCGCCGCTCGCCGTCCACCACCACGCCCGCGTTGTGCGACCGCTTGGGCAGCAGTGCGAGGGCGTCGGCGACGGTCTGGTGAGGGGCCAGCACGATGGGGGTGTCCAGCACCAGGTGGCGGCTCTTGACCCAGGAGACCACGTCGATGATCACATCGTTCGGGATGTCCTGCGGGATGACCACGAGGCCGCCGCGGCGGGCCACGGTCTCGGCCATGCGGCGCCCGGCGATGGCGGTCATGTTGGCGACGACGAGCGGGATGGTCGTTCCCGTGCCGTCCGGCGAGCTGAGGTCCACACCCTGCCGCGAGCCCACGGCGGAGCGGCTCGGCACCATGAACACGTCATCGTACGTCAGGTCGTACGTGGGCCGGATGTCATTGAGGAAACGCACGTGCCGCACATCCCAGTCGTTCAGAGGTGACCCCCCGACGGGTGCGCCAGGGGGAAAAGAGCACGTACTTCATTCTCCCATGCCCCGCCCCCGCCCGTCTCCGGGCGGAACCTCCAGCGCGGCCGCCCCGCCTTCGGATGATCCGCCGAAGGGGCTCCCGGTCAGTGCAGCGCGATGCGCGCCTCCCGCAGGAAAGCCTCGCGGGCCCTGTCCAGCGCGTCCGGGCGCCCGTCGCGCCGCACCTGCTCCAGGAGCGCCGTGGCGGCGGCCGCCACCTCGCCGGGGCCTTCCAGGAGTACCAGGTCGTGGGCGCGCTGGAGGTCCGCGCGGTCTCCGGGACGCCCCTCGCCGGTACGGCGGGTCTCGGTAACGGCGCCGACCGCCTCCAGGAACCGGACGTACGCCTGCCGCCGCTGGTCGTGGACGCGCGCCGCCCGCTGCTCGGCGGTGCTCAGCCGCAGCGCCTCCAGGGCGGCCGCCGCCTGGCGCTCTCCGGCCTCGCGGGTGGAGCGCGCCGAGATGACGTTGCCGCCGAGCGCGGCGCCGGCGCCGATGAGCGCGGCCAGCAGGGCGATGAGCCACTCGTTCATGGAGTGCATTCTGCATGGACACGGCAGTTCGCCGGGCCGGTTCGGCCGTCCTCGGTACGATCACCTGGCCGACCCGGCGCGTCCCGGCACCCCGCGCGGGAGGAGCACGCCAAGCAGACGGGAGAGTCAGGTGAAGGACGGGCGGGCGACGGGCGAGGAGCGCACCGTCCTCTTCGCCGCGCGGTCGCAGAACGCCCTGCACCGGCTGCTCGACACCCTCCCCGTCTTCGCGGGTGACGACCGGGTGCACCGCTCGTTCACCCTCATTCCGGGCTCCGCGTTCTCGCTGGACGCGCTCAGCGCCATCGACCGCGCGGGCGGCCGCACCCTCCCCTGGGCGGAAGCCCTCGACCAGACGTTCTCCCTGATCCTCGCCGCCAGCCCCAAGGGCGATCTGCACGCACTGCACGGACCCCGCGTCCTGCTCCCGCACGGCGCCGGGTTCAACAAGTCGGTGCCTGGTGAGGGCACCGAGGACTCCGCCTCCGGACTGGACCCCGCCCATCTGCTGCGGCCCGACGGCGCCCCACTCGCCACCCGGTACCTGTTCTCGCACCCCAGCCAGATCGCCCGGCTGATGCCGCTCAGCCCCGCGGTGGCGGCCCGTTCGACGGTCGTCGGCGACCCGCTGATGGAACGGTTCCTGGAATCCCAGGAGCGCCGCGACCGCTACCGCGCCGCACTGCGCACGGGCGCCCGCACCCTCGTCGTCCTGCTCTCCACCTGGGGCCCGGAGTCCCTGATCGGCCGCCGCCCGGACCTGCCTGCCGAACTCGCGGCGGCCCTCCCCCACGACGAGTACCAGCTCGCCCTGGTCCTGCACCCGAACGAGCGCGCCCGGCGCGGGACACTCGACCTCGCCGAGTACCTTGACCCCGCCCGCCAGGCCGGTCTGATCATGCCCGCGGTCCACGAGGAGTGGGCGTCGGTCGCCATCGCGGCGGACCTCCTCGTCACCGACCACGGCTCGGCGGCCCTCTACCCGGCGGCCCTCGACCGCCCGCTGCTCGGCGCCTACGACGGCGGCAGGGAACTGCTTCCCGGCAGCCCGATGGCCGACCTCCTCACCGGCGCCCCCCACCTCGCGCCGCACCTGCCCGGCCCGGACGCGGCAGCCCAGCTGGCCACGGCGCTGCGTGCACATCGACCGGGCAGCAGCCGCGCCCTCGCCGAGCCGGCCTTCGCCGAACAGGGCCGGGCGCTCGACCGACTGCGGGAGACCCTGTACGACCTGCTGGACCTCACCCCGCCCGACCGCCCCGTCCTGCCCCGCCTGCTCCCCGACCCGGCACCGGCACCGCTCGCACCCGCCGCCTTCGTGGTCCGCATCGAGTACGACGACCACGGCACTCCGCGGGTGCTGCGGCACCCCGCGCATCTCGTGCCGCCCGCGCCCGCGCACCACCTGGCCGCCGAAGTGGGCGCCGCGCACCGCCGGTTCACCCAGAGCGCGGCCCTGCTGCACCGCCGCGCGGGCGACCACCCCGGCGCACCGCCGGTGTCGGCCGACGAGTGGACGCTGCGCACCCTCGCCGACCATCCCAGCGGCCACCGCACCGCCGCGATCGTCCTCTCGGCCACCCACTGCCTGCTGCGCTACCGCTCAGGCCCGCTCCTCTCCGTACGGCTCGGCCCGTACGGAGCCGAACGCCGGCCCGCACCGGTCGACCCGGTGGCCGTCCTGTCGGCGGTACATGCCATGCTGCTCGCGGGACGGGATGACACGGCCACCCGCTTGGTCTGCGCGGTGGGCCCCCACAAGGTGACGGCCCACCTGTCCCCGGCCACCGCCGAGGAGTCCGCCCTACCGGTCTGACGCCACCGGGCCGAGTCCCAGCCGCTCCCACAACTCCCGCGCCGCCGTCCGGTGTTCCGCCGCCTCGGCCTCCTCGCCCAGGCTCGCGGCGAGTTCCGCGAGGGCGTCCAGGACCCTGGCCTCGTCCCGCACGCCCCGCACGGCGCGTGTCCGCTCCAGCGCCGCCCGGTAGCGCGCGCCCGCCTCGTCGCCCCGGCCGAGCCGGGCGTACACCCCGCCGAGGGCGAACTCCGCGCGCCCGGTGAGCCGGGTACGGCCGTCGGCGGCGAACTCGTCGCGGGCCCGCTCCAGCAGTTCGGCGGCTCGCTCCAGTTCGCCCAGGTGCGCGAGGGCCTCGCCCAGCCGGTACCGCTGGAGGGTGGCGCCGTACGCGTTGCCGATCTCCTCGTGCACCGCGCCGGACGCCTCGAACTTCCGTGCCGCGGCCGCCCAGTCGCCGCGGACCGAGCCGAGCATGCCCAGGAACTCCTGGGTGGAGGCGGCGAGTTTGCGCTCCCGCGCCGAGCTGCCGAAGGCGCCCTGGACCGTAGACCACGCCTGCGTCAGCTGCCGTTCCGCCTCCTCGAACTCGCCCTGCTCCCACAACGGCCGGGCCAGCTGGCAGCGCATCCGGACCAGCAGCGGGAGATCGCCGGCCTGCTGGGCGGCGGCCACGCCCCTGCGGAAGGCATCGATGTGGTCGCCGTAGTGCGGGTGGTGGAGGAAGTGGGTCCACAGGGGCTCACAGAGCGCGGCCGCTTCCGTGAGGCCCCAGTCCCCGCCCCCGGCGGTGCCGACGGTGTGGGCGACGCGGACGCAGCCGAACAGGGTGTGCCGTTCGGCCTCCAGCCAGTGGTAGGCGCGGGCCGCCGACCCGCCCTGGACGTCTCCGGGCTGTTCGAAGAGCACATCACGGGTGCCGGGCACCGGCGGCACCTCGGCCGCCACCCTCAGGCGCGGTCCGGCCGCGGCCAGGTCCGCGCGTTGGGCCTGGCGCAGACACCAGCGCACGAGCCGCCGTAGCGCCTCCTCGCGCTCGCCCTGGTCGCCGTACGTCTCCGCGCGGCGGCGGGCGTGGGCGCGCAGCAGCTCCGGAAGGCGCTCGCGGCCGTCGGCACCGCGGCCGTCCAGCAGTCCGGCGGCGCGCAGCTCGGCGAGCGCGTCCTCGGCGGTGTCGAGGTCCCGGCCGAGCAGGACGTCCACGGCGGCGAGGGTGAAGGAGGGGCCGGGGAAATGGCCCAGCAGCCGGTACAGGCGGGCCGCGTCGGAACCGAGGCTGTCGTAGGCCGCGTCCCACACCTGTTCCACCACGGGGATGCCCTTCTCCCTCAGTTCGGTGCCGAGCCGGTCGAGGAGCCGGGCCAGCGGCGGCTCCTGGTGGCGGCGCAGCCAGTTCCCCGCGGTGTGCAGCGCGGCCGGAAGCCCCGAGCACAGGTCGAGCAGCCGGCGCGTCTCCTCCGGCTCCACGGCGAGACGGGGGTCCTTGGTGACCCGCTCCAGCAGTTCCAGGGCGTCGGCGGGGTCGAGCGGCGCCAGCGGAAACTCGGTGGCCGCGCCGGCCTGGAGGTCGTACAGCGGCCCATGGCTGGTGACGATCACCAGGCTGTCGCCCGAGGCGGGCAGCAACGGTTCCACCTCGGCGCCGTAACGGGCATTGTCGATGACGAGCAGAAGCCGCTTGCCGTGGGTGAGCGACCAGTACTGGCGGGCCCGCTCCCGGAACACGGGCGCGACCCACTCCGTGCCGAGCGCGCGCAGCAGCTCGCCGAGGACGTCGGCGACCTCCACGGCACCGTCACGGCGTACCTCGTCCAGGTCGACGTAGAGCACGCCGTCCGGGTGGTGCTGCCGCAAAACGCGGGCGAGGCGGAAGGCCAGTTCGGTCTTTCCGGTGCCTGCGTGGCCGCGCAGCAGCAGGCACAGCGGACGGGTGCCGCCCTCGGCGGTCTGCCGATCCATGACCAACTGCCGGGCTCGCGCCTGTTCCCGCTCACGGTCCACAAAGTGCGCCGGCTCCGCCGGAACCTGATACACCACGTCTGACTGGCCCCCGTCCCGCATCGCTCGGCATCACCACGAGCCTATCGGCAAAGGGGAGTTGGCATGCCGTGATACGGGGGTGTCGGCAGGACGGGTGTGGGCCGGGGACGGCGCGCCGGCCGGTGCCGGGGCCGTCAGGCCAGTGCGAGGGCCACCGTGAGCGGGGCGGTGAGCGGGGCGGTGCGCTCGCTCGCCTCGGTGAAGATCTCGCGGGCCACCCGCCATTCGTCGGGCCATGCCCGCGCGTACGGCTCCCACTCCGTGACGACGAGCAGCAGCCCGCGCCCGGCCGCCTCGGCCGGCCAGACCGAGGGGTCGCAGAGGCTGTCGAGGAGTGCGTCCCAGTTCCGGCCGAACCAGTCGGGCAGGCCGAGGGCCCGCGCCACGGCGTCCATCAGGCCGGACTTGTCCGCCACCCCGGTGAGGTCCAGGGTGACGATCCGGCGGTCCGCGAGGTTCCCGGTCATCTCAGCACCGCCCGGAACGAGTTGTAGTGATCATCGGTGTAGTAGAACTCCCCGCCTTGTCCGGTGATGATGCGCCGGGCCCCGCGGTCGCGTGATCCCGGTGTCGGCACGGTGTACTCGTGGTAGTAGCCGCGCTGGTGCTCGGGCAGCTGCCGCTCGTAGTTCCCGAAGACGATCCCGTCCCGTGCGTAGGGATAGGGGCCGCCCCGGTCGATGAGCGCCAGCGTCCGCCGTGCCTCGGCCGGCAACCGCGACGCGGGCACGGTCGCCATGCCCCTGGCCCAGCCGGGCGTGGCGGCAGAGCTGGAGGCCGAGCCGGTACGCGTCCCCGTCGTGCCGTCACCCGTCGACGCCTTCGGCGAGCACCCGGCGAGCAGCACGGCGAGGACGACGAGCAGCCCCGCGAGCAGCCGGGACAGCGGGCGGCCGGACCGCCGGGTACGGGGCCGTTCGGACGCCGGGGCCGAGGGGCGGGACAAGGACAGCATGCGGATGATGCTGCCACGGCGGTCGCGGGTACGTCGCGGGTACGAGGACGCCACGAGCCGCCGCCGGGAGGGCCCGGCGGCGCGGGGCCGAGGGGAGGCGGCGGAGGGGCGGCGGCGGAGTCCGGACCGGGGCTCCGGGCCAGAACCTCGGGCCCAGAGGCTCCGGACCGGGGGCTTCAGGCCAGGGCTCCCCGTACCGCGCCGCGCGGTCAACGGTCGTAGCCGCCGGCCGATCCGTGGACTCCGGTCCGGCAGCCCTTCAGCCGCCCGCCCGTCGGCCGCCGTCGTCACCCCGGCGGCGGCGCGGGGGTCGAGGGGCGGCGGCGGAGTCCCGCCGGGGCTCCGGACCGGGACCTCGGACCCAGAGACTCCGGACCGGGGCTTCAGGCCAGGGCTCCCCGTACCGCGCCGCGCGGTCAACGGTCGTAGCCGCCGGCCGATCCGTGGAGTCCGGTCCGGCAGCCCTTCAGCCCCCGGCCGTCGGACCGCCGTCGTCACCCCGGCGGCGCCGCGGCCGTACCGCCGACAGCACGCTCCGCCGCGGACGGCCTCGCCCCGGTCCCCTCACTGCCCGTCGGGGTCCTGGCGGCTCAGGGCGGCCTTCGGCGTCGAGCCCGCCGTCATCAGGTAGTCCGCGGCCGAGGTGTCCGTGACCAGGCTGGTGACCAGCCCGGAGCGGAGCACCGCATCGATCGCGGCCGCCTTGCGCTGGCCGCCGGCGATCGCGACGACCTCCGGGATACGGCGCAGCTGGTCGGCCTTGACCGTGATGCACCGCTCCCCGAGGTCCCGCCCGATCCGGCGCCCCTCGGCGTCGAAGAGGTGCGCGGCCATCTCGGCGGCGACACCGAGCGAGGCGTAGTGCGCCCGCTCCTCGTCGCTGAGCATGTCGTGCACCGTCGAGATGCCCGGCTCCCAGGAACCGATGGAGACGCAGGCGACCGTGACCTTGTCGAAGTACTCGAAGGCGCGGGCGATCCCGGTCTGGTTGCGCAGGGCCGCCGCGGTGGCCACGTCCGGCAGCAGCATCGGCGCGTAGATCGGGTGGGCGTCGCCGCCCGACACCTGGGCGGCACGGCGCACGGCCTCGACCGAGCCGCGCTCGGAGGTACCGGCGTCGTACACCCCCGTCAGCTGCACCACCGTGCACGGCGGCAGCCGGTCCAGCGCCGCCGCCATGTGGATGGTGGAGCGGCCCCAGGCGAGGCCGAGCACGTCCCCCTCGTTGACCAGTTCGCCGAGCAGGTCCGCGGCGACCTCGCCGAGGTTCTCGGGGTCGGGGGTCTCCTCGGCCTCGGCCGGGGACTCGACCACGACGGCGTGCCGCAGGCCGTAGCGGGCGCGGAGCGCGTCGGAGCGCTCGGCGTCCAGCTCGGCCGGTACGCGGATCTCGATACGCACGAGATCCCGTTCGAGAGCGGTCTCCAGGACCCGTGCCACCTTGAAGCGGCTGACGCCGAACTCCTCCGCGATCTGGATCTTGGACTTGCCCTCAAGGTAGAAGCGGCGGGCCATGGCCGCCGCCTGGACCAGCTCAGCGGGTCCCATCCGCATGGCTGACCGGCCCGCCGACATACCCGACACGGCGATCTCCTCACTGCTGTTCACACTCTGGATTCGCCGTTCATCCTTGCAGATCCGGCGCAACTGATTAGCCCTGATGGGCGGCGTTCTCTCAACCGTTCACGTAGCCGTGGCTCAGTGGTCGCATGCCCAGGAGGCCTTGGCCGTGGCCGCCTCCGCACGGGCGCGCAGGGCACGCGCCGCCTCCGCCGGGTCCTTCGCCCCGTAGACCGCCGAGCCCGCCACGAACACGTCGGCGCCCGCCTCCGCGCACCGCTCGATCGTGGACTCCGAGACGCCGCCGTCGACCTGGAGCCAGAGCTGGAGGCCGTGCTTGGCGATCAGCTCACGGGTGCGGCGGATCTTCGGCAGCATGATGTCGAGGAAGGCCTGGCCGCCGAAGCCCGGCTCGACGGTCATGATCAGCAGCATGTCGAGTTCCGGCAGCAGGTCCTCGTACGGCTCGATCGGCGTCGCGGGCTTGAGCGCCATGGAGGCGCGCGCACCCTTGGCGCGGATCTCGCGGGCGAGGCGGACCGGGGCGGCGGCCGCCTCCACATGGAAGGTGACGGACGAGGCGCCCGCCTCCACGTACTGAGGAGCCCAGCGGTCGGGGTCCTCGATCATCAGATGGCAGTCCAGCGGGGTGTCCGTCGCGCGGGCCAGGGACTCCACCACCGGCACGCCGAGCGTGAGGTTGGGGACGAAGTGGTTGTCCATGACGTCGACGTGAAGGAAGTCGGCGCCCTGGACAGCCTTGGCCTCCTCCGCCAGGCGGGCGAAGTCGGCGGACAGGATGCTGGGGTTGATCTGCGCTGCCATGCCCCAAGACTGCCATGTCCGAGGCACTGATGTTCCCGTCCGTCCACAGGTGAGACCGTTCATCATACCGATCCGTTGTTTGTCGGATGGTGTTTCCGTCCCTGTGGATAACCGAGGGCGACGAAGCCGACGCATGCGGTGAAATGAGAACCGCGCAACCGATCCCCGCGACCGTCAGCCGGTCCTGCGGATCAGCGCGAGGTACATCGCGTCGGTGCCGTGCACATGCGGCCACAGCTGGATGTCCGGGCCGTCCCCGAGCGCGGGGACGCCGGGCAGCAGCGGCCGGGCGTCGACGAGTTCGGCGTCCGGGTACTGCTTGAGCACATCGGAGACGACCACCCGCGTCTCGGCGAGGTGCGGAGAGCAGGTGGCATAGCCGACCACGCCGCCGACGCGCACCGAGTCGAGCGCAGTGCGCAGCAGGGCGCGCTGGAGGGGAGCGAAATTGTCCAGGTCCTCGGGACGCCGGCGCCAGCGCGCCTCGGGCCGCCGGCGCAGCGCGCCGAGCCCGGTGCAGGGCACGTCCACCATCACCCGGTCGAAACTGCCGGGCCGCCACGGCGGCCGCGTGCCGTCCGCCGCGATGACCTGGTACGGCCCCGGATTGCCGGCCAGCGCCTTGGCCACCAGACCGGCCCGGTGCGGCTGCTTCTCCGACGCGAGGAGCACGGCACCCCGCTCGGCCGCGAGCGCCCCCAGCAGGGCCGCCTTGCCGCCGGGTCCGGCACAGCCGTCGAGCCACTTGGTGTCCGGCCCCTCCAGGGGCGCGTTGGCCAGCGCGAGGGCGACCAGCTGGCTGCCCTCGTCCTGTACCCCGGCGCGGCCCTCGCGCACGGCCTCGACCGCGCCCGGCTCGCCGCCCTCGGCCAGCCGTACGGCGTACGGCGACCAGCGCCCGGCCTCCGCGGCGTCCTCGCGCAGCAGTTCCCCGGTGGTGGCCCGGCCCGGCCGTGCGACCAGCGTCACCCGCGGCCGCTCGTTGTCGGCCGCGAGCAACTCCTCGATCCCGGCGCGCCCGCCGCCCAGGGAGTCCCACAGCGCGGAGACGATCCAGCGGGGGTGGGAGTGCACGACGGCGAGGTGGTCCTCGGGATCCTCGTCGTAGGGCGGCGCGACCTTGCCGATCCAGCCGTCCAGATCGTCCTGGGCGATCTTGCGCAGCACCGCGTTGACGAACTTGGCGCGTCCGTCGCCGAGGACGACACGGGCCAGCTCCACGGTGGCGGACACGGCGGCGTGCGTCGGAATCCGGGTGCCGAGCAACTGGTGCGCGCCGAGGCTCAGCACGTCCAGCACCGGCGGGTCGACCTCGCGCAGCGGGCGGTCCACGCAGGCAGCGATGACGGCGTCGTACGTCCCCTGGCGGCGCAGCGTCCCGTACACCAGCTCGGTCGCGAGCGCGGCGTCCCGCGCGTCGAAGTCGTCCTTCTCCCGCGCCTTGCGCAGCAGCGGGGGCAGCACCAGGTTGGCGTACGCGTCCCGCTCGTCCACCGCCCGCAGCGCCTCGAAGGCCAGGATGCGGACGGGGTCCTTCTTGGGACGCCGGTAGGGCTTGGCGGGCTTACGACCCCGCCGCGACTGCTCGCTCACGAAAAAGGTGCTCCGGTGGTGAAAAGGGGTATGTGGGCAAGCGTACGTCGAGGGGGGCGAGCGGGGGCGTGCGGGTATCGAGGACCGGGCTCGTCACCCGGCCGGCACCGGTCTCGGGCGCCGTTCGCACCCGGCGTACGTCGGTCCCGGACAACCAGCCGGGCCGGCGCCCGTCCTCTCACCGGCGTCCGCTCCCCGGACCGGCCGAGCGTGCCCGTGCGGACCCGGCCGGACAGGCATCCGGACTCACCCCGGAACTCATCCGCCCAGTGTCTCCCCCTCGCCGATCCGGGCGCCTCGGGCCCAGTCCGCGGCGCGCATCGGCTTCTTGCCCTGGGCCTGGACCCAGAGGAGTTCGACGGCGTGCGAGCCGGTGCCCACATGGACGCTGTTCTTGCCGACGGCGAGGTGGCCCGGCGCGAGGTCGGTGCGCTCGGGCACCGGGGCGACCTGGATGAGCTTGAGCCGTTCGCCGCGGAAGGTGGTCCAGGCGCCGGGCGCCGGGGTGCAGCCGCGCACGACCCGGTCGACGCGCAGCGCGGGCGCCGTCCAGTCCACCTCGGCGTCCTCGACGTTGATCTTCGGCGCGAGGGTGATGCCCTCGGCGGGCTGCGGTACGGCCTTCAGGGTGCCGTCCTCGATGCCGTCCATGGTGGCCGCGAGCAGCCCCGCCCCGGCGAAGGCCAGCCGGGTGAGCAGGTCGCCGCTGGTGTCGGTGGGCCGGATCTCCTCGGTCACCGTCCCGTACACCGGTCCCGAGTCCAGGCCCTCCTCGATGAGGAAGGTGGACGCGCCCGTGATCTCGTCGCCCGCCATCAGCGCGTGCTGCACGGGCGCCGCGCCGCGCCAGGCGGGCAGCAGCGAGAAGTGCAGGTTGACCCAGCCGTGGGCCGGGATGTCGAGGGCGGCGCGGGGCAGCAGGGCGCCGTAGGCGACGACCGGGCAGCAGTCCGGGGCGATCTCCGTGAGCCGCGCCAGGAACTCGGGGTCCCGCGGCTTGGCCGGCTTGAGCACCTCGATGCCGGCCTCCTCCGCACGCTCGGCCACGGGCGACGCGACCAGCCTGCGGCCCCGGCCCGCGGGGGCGTCGGGCCGGGTGACGACGGCGGCCACCTCATGCCGCCCGGAGGCGAGCAGGGCGTCCAGGGCGGGTACGGCGACCTCGGGGGTACCGGCGAAGACGAGCTTCATGGGCGGGATCGGGCCTCTCGGGCGGGGATCGGACGGGCAGCGCACCAGTCTATGACCGCCCGGCATCCGGCACCGCGCGGTGCACGGCCGCGGTCAACTCGCCCGGCGCGCGGGCCCGCTGGAAACGGGCGGCGCGCGGGTGGTGCGACGGCGTACGCATATGCCCGCACGCCCCCACCCCGTGACCAGCGGAGCGCAGACGCGTTGGTCAAGAGAGAGTTGACCACATAGGGCCGCTTCGGCCGCCCGATTCCTTTCAACGCCGGTTCGAGAGGCTTGTTCATGGCCGACCATGCAACCCACGACGCCCAGGCTCGGGCCAGCCTGCACTTGCTGGTGCGGGACATCGAGCGGGTCCGCCGGCAGGTGGACGCACTGCGCACGCTCACCGCCCAGTTGGGCAACGTCTACCGTCCGCGCCGCACCGGCCCGTCCACGGGCTTCGTCGTCTACGGACGCGCCCCCGCCCCGACCGTCCGCCTCGCCCAGGAGCTCCGGGACAGCGTCGAGACCCTGGTCACGGCCGCCGTGGACTTCGACCGCTCGCTGGGCTTCTCCTGGGACGCGGTGGGCTCGGCGCTCGGGGTCACCAAGCAGGCGGTGCACCGCCGTTACGGCGCCCGCCGCGCCGCCGCCCAGGCGGCGGCCGAGGCCGAGCGGACCCCGGAGCCGTCGGGCACCCGCACGCTCAATGTGAACTCCGGCCTGCCCGCGGTGCCGGTGCCGACGGTCCCCGCCGCCCGCTCCATGCCCACCCAGCCGACGGCGGGCAGCCCGACGCTCCGGGAGGACGCCCGCCCGACGGCCTTCCCCGGTCCGCGCAACGGCTGACCGCTCCCGCCCTCCCGGCAGCCTCGGGGAAATTCCGGGAGCGGGCCGGTCCTCCGGCACCGCTGGCTTCCCCGGCCTCACCCGATGTCCGGCGGATCGATCCGCACCCGCACCCGCGCCGCCTCACCGCTCCCCCGCGCCATCCGCGCGGCCTGTGCGGTCTTCAGCGCGGCGGCCAGTGCAGAGCCGCTGCCCGGCGGGACCCGCACCAGGGCCCGCTCCCAGTGCTCGCCGGGCGGCGGCGCCCCCGGCCTGCGGGGCCCGCCGGGCGGCGCGGGCGGCAGCGGCACCGGACCCAACACCTCGGCATCCGACGGCAGTTCGACCGCGGCGAGGAACTCGGCGACCGCCGCCGGTGTCCCGGACACGGCCGCCATCCGGGACACCGGCGGGAAGCCCAGCTCCGCCCGCTCGGACAGTTCCCGCAGCGCATGCCCGACGGGATCCCAGCGCACCAGCGCCTGTACGGGCCGCAGGGTCGGCTCGGCCACCACGACCACCGTGCCGCCCTCGCCCTGCGGCCGGACCAGCGCCCCCGCCGCGATCCACCGGCGCAGCGCGTCCTCACCGGCCCGCAGATCGGGTCGTACGAGCATGGCCCAGCCGTCGAGCAGCAGCGCCGCCGCGTAGCCGCCCTCGGCGACCGGTTCGGCGCCCGGCGTGCTCACCACCAGCGCGGGGGTGCCCGGCACTGTGTCCAGTACGTGTTCGCGGCCCGAGGTGCGCACCGGTACGGCGGGAAAGGCCCGGCCCAGTTCCTCGGCGGTGCGCCGGGCGCCCACCACCTGGGCGCGCAGCCGGAAGCCGCCGCACTCGGGGCAGTGCCAGGCGCCCTCCGCGCGCCCGCACCAGCCGCAGCGCAGCACGCCCGCGTCCTGACCCTGGAGCGGCCCGGAGCAGTGCGCGCAGCGCGCCGGGGCCCGGCACCGGTCGCAGGCCATGCGCGGGGCGTATCCGCGGCGCGGCACCTGGACCAGCACCGGCCCGTGCCGCAGCCCCTCACGGGCCGTCTGCCAGGCGAGGGTGGGCAGCCGGGCGGCGCGGGCGGCCTCGTCGCGGGCGAGGTCCTGGTCCCCTACGGTACGGACGAGGGGCGCGGACCGCCGTAGCTGCTCCCGGCCGGCGATCAGGGGGCGCGCCCAGCCGGTCTCGACCAGTTGGGCCGCTTCCACGGTGCAGGAGAAGTCGCCCAGCAGGAAGGCGCACTTGTCGAGGGTGGCGCGCAGCAGCAGGACGTCGCGGGCGTGCGGCTGGGGGGCGTGCTGTTCGCTGTGGCTGTCGTCGCCGTCGTCCCAGATCGCGACCAGGCCGAGGTTGCGCACCGGCGCGAACATGGCGGCGCGGGTGCCGACGACCGCGCGCACGGACCCGCGCCGTACCGCGAGCCACTGCGCGTACCGCTTCTCGGGCCCGGCGTCGGCGGTGAGCAGGGCATGGTGCCCCTGGCCGAGCAGGGCGGTCAGGGCGGCGTCGACGCGTGCGGCAGTCCGTCCGTCGGGTACGACGACGAGCGCGCCGCGCCCTGAGGCGAGCGTGGCGGCGACGGCGCGGGCCAGTTCCTCGCTCCACTGCGGGCCCGGCAGCGCGTGCCACACGGCGCGGGGGGCGCCGCCGTCGGCCAGGGTCCGCAGGAAGGCGCCGCCCTGTTCGTACCGCGTCCAGGGGCCGGGGTCGGGGGCCTCGGGGGGTGGCAGGGGCGCGGGCGAGGTGCGCTGTTCGGCGCGGGCGTTGCGGGGCGGTACGGCGAGCTGCAGGACGTCGGCGAGGCTGCCCGCGTACCGGTCGGCGACGGCGCGGGCGAGGCCGAGCAGTTCCTCGCCGAGCACGGGTTCGGGGGACACGACCTGGGCGAGCGCGGCGAGGGGGCCGGAGTAGTCGGACTCGGCCCGCCGTTCGATGAGGAAGCCGTCGATGAGGCCGCCGCCCTCGCGGCGGCCCTCGCGCACCCGGTGCCGTCCGGCGCCGAAGCGCACGCGCACCCTTACGCCGGGCTGTGCCTGTTCGTCCAGCTCGGCGGGGACCGCGTAGTCGAAGTACCGGTCGAGGTGCAGGACGCCCTTGTCGACCAGCACCCGCGCGACCGGCAGGTGTTCGGCGAGCGCGGCGCCCCGCCAGGTCCGCGGTTTGGCGCGGGGCGTCCTGGCCTTGCGCACGCTCTCCCGGATGAGCGCGAGCTGCTCCGGCGGCGCTCCTTCGGCGCCGCCCTCCCCGTCCGCTCGGGGCCCCCCGTTCTCGCTGCTCACGCCTGCATTCTTACCAAACCCGACTGACAACGGCCCGAGTCGCCGGTGCCCGTCCGAGATCAGCCCGGCCGCGGGCGCGCCGTACGGCGCTTCCGCCATAGACCCCTCGGCCACACCGCACCGTCCCCGGAGCGGCGGCGGGATTCGAACCCGCGAGGACGTCGAACGCCCAGAAGTAGCCGCGACCCGCACACCGGACGAGCACCGACACCCTCACCGTAACCACTCCCCGTCTCCGCACTCCACTCGATTCGTCACCGACCCGCCCGGCGCCCCGCCTACGCTCGCCCCCATGACCGAACCGACGCCGGACCCGCTGGACCGCCTGAGAAAATGCCTCGTCGCCCCCGGAGAGGTGCTGACCGGCACCGTCGCCGGGTTCGACGGGGGCGATGTGCTGGTGCTGCTGGACGGCGACGCGCCCGGACTCCCCTCCGGCCGTGTCCCCCAGCACGAACTGACCTGGCGCCGCGCCCGGCACCCGTCGGACGTGCTCACGGTGGGGCAGCGGGTCCGCGTGGAGGTGACGATGCGCGGCGGACCCGACGGCCGGACCCCGCTGTCCGCGCGGGCCTGCGAGGACGCGGCGCTGCACCGCTTCCTCCTCGGCCTCGGGCGCGGGGACGTCATCGAGGGGACTGTGTCCTCCGTGCACCGCTTCGGGGTCTTCGTACGGATCGACGGCGAGCCCGCGCATCCGGTCTACGCGGGAACCGGGTTCATCAATGTCCCGCAGCTTTCGTGGTCCCGGTTCGGGGATCCGGCGGATGTGGTGGCGCCGGGACAGCGGATCCGCGCGGAGGTGCTCGACCCGGACACCCGGCGGGGCCAGGTCGCGCTGTCCCTCAAGACGCTCCAGGACGACCCCTGGGACCAACTGACCGTTGGCGCCGGGGACGTCCTGGCCGGGCCGGTGACCAAGGTCGTCCCCTTCGGGGTCTTCGTCCGCGTGGACGCGTTCGTGGAGGGACTGGTGCACTGCGACGAGCTGGCCGGGCGGAGCGCCGCGGAGGGGCGGGAACTTCGGGTCAGGGTTCTGGAGGTCGACCGCGGGCGGCGGCGGGTCCGGTTGGGGCTCGCCGGCTGAGGCCCGGCACGGAAGGCGGCGAGGCCCGGCCCCCCCCCCGAAGGGAAGCCGGGCCTCGCCGTGCCGTGGGGGATCAGACGCCCGCGGCCTTGCGCAGGGCGTCCACGCGGTCCGTGCGCTCCCAGGTGAAGTCGGGAAGCTCGCGGCCGAAGTGGCCGTAGGCGGCCGTCTGGGCGTAGATCGGGCGGAGCAGGTCGAGGTCGCGGATGATCGCGGCCGGGCGGAGGTCGAAGACCTCGTCGATGGCCTTCTCGATCCGGTCGGTGTCGACCTTGTGGGTGCCGAAGGTCTCCACGAACAGACCCACCGGCTCGGCCTTGCCGATCGCGTACGCCACCTGCACCTCGCAGCGCGAGGCGAGGCCCGCGGCCACCACGTTCTTGGCGACCCAGCGCATGGCGTACGCGGCCGAGCGGTCCACCTTGGACGGGTCCTTGCCCGAGAACGCGCCGCCGCCGTGCCGGGCCATGCCGCCGTACGTGTCGATGATGATCTTGCGGCCGGTCAGGCCCGCGTCACCCATCGGGCCACCGATCTCGAACCGGCCCGTCGGGTTGACCAGGAGGCGGTAGTTCTCGGTGTCCAGCTTGATGCCGTCCTCCAGCAGCGCCTTCAGCTCCGGCTCCACCACGAACTCGCGGATGTCCGGGGCCAGCAGCGACTCCAGGTCGATGTCGGAGGCGTGCTGCGAGGAGACGACGACCGTGTCGAGGCGGACGGCCTTGTCGCCGTCGTACTCGATGGTCACCTGCGTCTTGCCGTCGGGGCGCAGGTACGGGATGGTGCCGTTCTTGCGCACGTCCGACAGCCGCTTCGACAGGCGGTGCGCCAGGAAGATGGGCAGCGGCATCAGGGTCGGCGTCTCGTCGGACGCGTAACCGAACATCAGGCCCTGGTCGCCCGCGCCCTGCTTGTCCAGCTCGTCCTCGTCGCCCTCGACACGGGACTCGTACGCCGTGTCGACGCCCTGCGCGATGTCCGGGGACTGCGCGCCGATGGACACCGACACGCCGCAGGAGGCGCCGTCGAAGCCCTTCTTCGAGGAGTCGTAGCCGATCTCCAGGATCTTTCCGCGGACCAGGGTCGCGATGTCCGCGTACGCCTTGGTGGTCACCTCGCCGGCCACGTGCACCAGGCCGGTGGTGATGAGCGTCTCCACGGCGACCCGCGAAGACGGGTCCTCGCGCAGAAGCGCGTCGAGAATGGTGTCGCTGATCTGGTCAGCGATCTTGTCGGGGTGACCCTCGGTCACGGACTCCGAGGTGAACAGGCGACGGGACACAACGCTCCCTGTGGTTGCAGCGGCTGCTGGCTGATCATTTGCAGTCGACGCGGGGCTGCGCCCGGTCGGCCTTCAACAGTTTATCGGTCGCGCTCGGCCGATGGGCCACTGTCTCGCCTCTCGGGAGCGCTGTGACCTGCGGCACGGGCATTGTGCACAATGCCCGGCGACCTTGGCCAGGGTATCGGTCCCCGATCCGAGCTTGGTCTGAACCGGTCACCGGGTTCGCCCGGCCGGCCGCGCCGGGGTCAGTCGAGGCGGTCCACGACGAGGTCCCAGACGATGTCGGCGAGGGCCTCCTTGGGCCCGTGCGGCACGGGGCTCTCGCTGCCGTCGGCGCCCAGCACGACGGCTTCGTTCTCCTCGGAGCCGAAGGTCTTGCGTTCCCCCACCTCGTTGACGACGAGCAGGTCGCAGCCCTTGCGGGCGAGCTTGGCGCGGCCGTTGGCGAGCACGTCGTCGGTCTCGGCGGCGAAGCCCACGATCACCTGTCCGGCCCTGGCCCGTTCGGCCGAGACCTCGGCCAGGATGTCCGGATTGCGCACCAGGACGATGGGCTCGGGCTCCTTGCCGTCCTTCTTCTTGATCTTGCCGGTGGCGTAGGCGGCGGGCCGGAAGTCGGCGACGGCCGCGGCCATGACGACGGCGTCGGCGTCCGCCGCGGCCTTCAGCACGGCCTCGCGCAGCTGGACCGCGGTGCCGACCTGTACGACGTCCACGCCCGCGGGGTCGGGCAGCTGGGTGTTGGCCGCGATCAGCGTCACCCGCGCGCCGCGGGCGGCCGCGGTGCGGGCGAGGGCGTAGCCCTGCTTGCCGGAGGAGCGGTTGCCGAGGAAGCGCACCGGGTCCAGGGGCTCGCGGGTGCCGCCCGCGGAGACCACCACATGGCGGCCGCGCAGATCGGGCTCCTGGACACCGCGGGCGAGCACCCGGCGGCAGACCTCGAAGATCTCGCCCGGATCGGGCAGCCGGCCCTTGCCGGTGTCGACGCCGGTGAGGCGGCCGACGGCGGGCTCGATGACGACGGCGCCGCGGCGGCGCAGCGTGGCCACGTTCTCCCGAGTGGCGGGGTGCTCCCACATCTCGGTGTGCATGGCCGGGGCGAAGACCACCGGGCAGCGGGCCGTCAGGAGGGTGTTGGTGAGCAGGTCGTCGGCGAGTCCGTGGGCGGCCTTGGCGAGCATGTCGGCGGTGGCGGGGGCGACCACGACGAGGTCGGCGTGCTGGCCGATGCGGACGTGCGGCACCTCGTGCACCGAGTCCCAGACATCGGTGGCGACGGGGTTGCCGGACAGGGCGGAGAAGGTGGCGGCGCCGACGAAGTTCAGCGCGGCGGCGGTCGGCACCACGCGCACGCCATGGCCCGACTCGGTGAACCTTCTCAGCAGCTCGCAGGCCTTGTAGGCGGCGATGCCACCGCTGACGCCCAGTACCACCCTCGGCTTGTCCACCATGTCTCCTCGGTCCGGAAAACGTGCAACACCCATGACACACCACAGGCCCGGCAGCGTGCTGCCGGGCCTGTGGATAAACCCATCTGCGATCTGAAAGTACTACTGCGCCGGGCCCTCGATGGCCTCGGAGGTCAGCAGACCGGCGTTGATCTCGCGCAGGGCGATCGAGAGCGGCTTCTCGTGGACGTGGGTGTCGACGAGCGGACCCACGTACTCGAGGAGGCCCTCGCCGAGCTGCGAGTAGTACGCGTTGATCTGGCGAGCACGCTTGGCCGCGTAGATCACGAGGCTGTACTTCGAGTCGGTTGCCTCGAGGAGCTCGTCGATCGGCGGGTTGATGATGCCCTCGGGCGCGGTGATGGAAGAGGACACGCTCTACCTTCCGATGGATGGAAAAGAATCAATGATCGTGATCACAGTCACGATTACACAACGTCCATCAAGGCTAGCAGCTCGCGGGCCACGTCCTCGACGGAGGTGTTGACCAGGGTCTCGTCGAACTCCGGCTCGGCCGCCAGCTCGGTCCTGGCCGCCTCCAGGCGGCGCTCGATGACCTCGGGCGACTCGGTGCCCCGGCCGGTGAGCCTGCGCACCAGCTCCTCCCAGGAGGGCGGAGCCAGGAACACCAGCCGTGCGTCGGACATGGACTCACGGACCTGGCGGGCGCCCTGGAGGTCGATCTCCAGCAGGACGGGCTCGCCCTTCTCCAGCCGTTCCAGGACGGCCGCGCGGGGCGTGCCGTACCGGTTGCCGGCGAACTCGGCCCATTCCAGCAGCTCGCCGTTGGCGATCAGCTTGTCCATCTCGTCGTCGGTGACGAAGAAGTAGTGGACTCCGTGCTGCTCACCGGGGCGCGGCTTGCGGGTCGTCGCCGACACCGAGAGCCAGACCTCGGGGTGTTCCTTGCGCATATGGGCGACGACCGTGCTCTTGCCGACCCCCGAGGGGCCGGAGAGCACGGTCAGCCGCGGACGTTCACTCATGCAGCGATTATTCCAGCAATCCCGGAGTGTCCGGGACTCCGGTCCGGTGCGGGGCCGGACTCAGGCGCCGGTGCTGCCGAACTCACGCTCCAGGGAGGCGATCTGGTTGGAGCCGAGGCCCCGCACACGGCGGCTCTCGGAGATGCCCAGACGCTCCATGATCTGCTTGGCGCGGACCTTGCCCACGCCCGGCATGGACTCCAGCAGCGCGGAGACCTTCATCTTGCCGATGACGTCGTTCTCCTGGCCCTGCTTGATCACCTCGTGCAGGGAGGCGCCGGAGTGCTTGAGTCGATTCTTGACCTCGGCCCGCTCCCGGCGAGCCGCGGCGGCCTTTTCGAGCGCGGCTGCGCGCTGTTCAGGGGTAAGGGGCGGTAGAGCCACGCCTACGTCACCTCGGATGTCGAACTGTCGGATACGGACCGGTGAGGAACCTAGTCGCCCCACACCTGGGGAGCCACGAGCAACACGCTTGCCCGTTCACCCTCGCTCGGAGACTAGCGGCCAACTCCGCCAGAGTCAGCGAGAACAGCGGAAAAGTCCTGGTCAGCCTCCGTCAGGCCGGACATTTCAGACATACTGCCCCCGATTTGAGGATGTATTCACACTCAATTCGGCGCCGGTCCGCTCAGGCGAGCGGACCGGCGGCGGGTCTCAGCCCCCGGCGACGGCCGCCCCGATCTCCTCCGCGAAGCGCCCGGCCGCCGCGCGCAGCGCCCCGACGTCGGGTCCGTGCCGCAGCACGCCCCGGCTGACGTTCGGCACGACATTGCGTACGGCCGCCCCGAAGACCCCCGGAAGGTCGGCCGGGGTCGCGCCCTGGGCGCCGATGCCGGGCGCGAGCAGCGGTCCGTTGATGTCCAGGTCGTACGAGGACAGGTCGCCGAGCGTGGCGCCGACGACCGCCCCGAAGGAGCCCAGCGGCTCCGCTCCCGCGTTCTCGGCCGCCAGGTGGGCCAGCATGGTCGCGCCCACGCCCCGGCCGTCGGCGCGCACCGCGTGCTGCACCTCGCCGCCCTCCGGGTTCGAGGTCAGCGCCAGCACGAACAGCCCGGCGCCGTGCTGCCTGGCCAGCTCCACGGCCGGGCTCAGCGAGCCGTAGCCGAGGTACGGCGAGACGGTCAGCGCGTCGGAGAACAGCGGCGCGTCCCGGTGCAGGAATGCCTCCGCGTAGGCGGCCATGGTGGAGCCGATGTCGCCGCGCTTGGCGTCCATCACGACCAGGGCGCCGGCCGCGCGCGCCTCCTGGACCGACTTCTCCAGGACGGCGACGCCGCGCGAACCGAACCGCTCGAAGAACGCGCTCTGCGGCTTCAGGACGGCCACCCGGCCAGCCATGGCCTCGACCACGGTGCGGCTGAACCGCTCCAGACCCGCCACGTCGTCGTTCAGACCCCACTCGGCGAGCAGGGAGGCGTGCGGGTCGATGCCGACGCACAGCGGGCCGCGCTCGTCCATGGCGCGGCGCAGCCGGGCGCCGAAGGGCTCGGGCGAAGTCATGCGGGCTTCCTCACATCGGCGCCGACCGCGTCGGCGAGGGTGGCGTAGGGGCTGGTGCGCAGGCGGGCGGCGAGGCCCTTGTGGATCGCGCGGCACCAGAAGGGGCCCTCGTAGATGAAGGCGCTGTAGCCCTGGACCAGCGTGGCACCGGCCAGGATGCGCTGCCAGGCGTCCTCGGCGGTCTCGATGCCGCCGACGCCCACCAGGGTGATCCGGTCGCCCACGCGCGCGTACAGGCGGCGCAGGACCTCCAGGGAGCGGGCCTTGAGGGGCGCGCCGGACAGGCCGCCGGTCTCCCCGGTCAGCGCGGCCGGGGACTTCAGGCCCAGGCCGTCGCGGGCGATGGTGGTGTTGGTGGCGATGATGCCGTCCAGGCCCAGTTCCACGGCCAGGTCGGCGACGGCGTCCACGTCCTCGTCGGCGAGGTCCGGGGCGATCTTCACCAGGAGCGGGACGCGGCGGCCGGCCACCACGCGGTCGGCGGCCTCGCGGACGGCGGTCAGCAGCGGGCGCAGGTGGTCGACGGCCTGGAGGTTGCGCAGTCCGGGCGTGTTCGGCGAGGAGACGTTGACGACCAGGTAGTCCGCGTACGGCGCGAGGCGCTCGGCGGACTTCACGTAGTCGGCGACGGCCTCCGCCTCCGGGACGACCTTGGTCTTGCCGATGTTGACGCCGACCACGGTCTTGAAGACGGGCTCGCGGGTGGCCAGGCGGGCCGCCACGGCCAGCGAGCCGTCGTTGTTGAAGCCCATGCGGTTGATCAGCGCGCGGTCCGCGACGAGCCGGAACAGCCGCTTCCGGGGGTTGCCGGGCTGCGGTTCGCCGGTGACCGTGCCGATCTCGACGTGGTCGAAGCCCAGCATCGACATGCCGTCGATCGCGACGGCGTTCTTGTCGAATCCGGCGGCGAGCCCGAACGGGCCGTGCATCCGCAGCCCGAACGCCTCGGTCCGCAGCTCCTTGTACCGGGGCGCGAGGGCCGCCGCGGCGAAGGTGCGCAGCACGGGCACGCGCACGGCGAGCCGGATCCAGCGGAAGGCGAGGTGGTGGGCCTTCTCGGGGTCCATCCGTTTGAAGACCAGACGGAAGAAGAGGTGATACATCACGTGTCCTCACACCGAGGGGGGACACCGTTTCCGGAGTCCCCCCTCTTGGGCGGCTGGGGTTGCGTGTCTCGCTAGTCGCGGGACGCGGTCAGGTGTTCCGCGTGCTCCTGGAGGGAGCGCACGCCCACGTCGCCGTGGTTGAGGGCGTCGATGCCCTGGACGGCCGCGGCGAGCGCCTGGACGGTCGTCAGGCACGGCACGGAGCGGGCTACGGCGGCCGTGCGGATGTCGTAGCCGTCGAGGCGGCCGCCGGTGCCGTACGGCGTGTTGACGATGAGGTCGACCTCGCCGTCGTGGATGAGCTGGACGATGGTCTTCTCGCCGTTCGGGCCGGTGCCCTCGGACTGCTTGCGCACCACGGTGGCGTTGATGCCGTTGCGCTTGAGGACCTCGGCGGTGCCGGAGGTGGCCAGCAGCTCGAAGCCGTGGGCGACCAGCTCGCGGGCCGGGAAGATCATCGAGCGCTTGTCGCGGTTGGCGACCGAGATGAACGCGCGGCCCTTGGTGGGCAGCGGTCCGTAGGCGCCCGCCTGCGACTTGGCGTAGGCCGTGCCGAAGACGGAGTCGATGCCCATGACCTCGCCGGTGGAGCGCATCTCCGGGCCGAGGACGGTGTCCACGCCGCGGCCCTGGATGTCGCGGAAGCGCGACCAGGGCATCACGGCCTCCTTGACGGAGATCGGCGCGTCCAGCGGCAGCTCGCCGCCGTCGCCGTTCTTCGGCAGCAGCCCCTCGGCGCGCAGCTCGGCGATGGTCGCGCCCAGCGAGATCCGGGCGGCGGCCTTGGCGAGCGGCACCGCGGTCGCCTTCGAGGTGAAGGGGACCGTACGGGAGGCGCGCGGGTTGGCCTCCAGGACGTAGAGGATGTCGCCGGCCATCGCGAACTGGATGTTGATCAGACCGCGCACGCCGACGCCCTTGGCGATGGCCTCGGTGGAGGCGCGCAGCCGCTTGATGTCGAAGCCGCCGAGGGTGATCGGGGGCAGCGCGCACGCCGAGTCGCCGGAGTGGATGCCGGCCTCCTCGATGTGCTCCATGACGCCGCCGAGGTACAGCTCCTCGCCGTCGTAGAGCGCGTCGACGTCGATCTCGATGGCGTCGTCCAGGAAGCGGTCGACGAGGACCGGCCGGGACGGGCTGATCTCGGTGGACTCGGCGATGTAGGCGGCGAGGCGGGTCTCGTCGTAGACGATCTCCATGCCGCGCCCGCCGAGCACGTACGAGGGCCGGACCAGGACCGGGTAGCCGATCTCGTCGGCGATGGCCTTGGCGCCCGCGAAGGTGGTGGCGGTGCCGTGCTTGGGCGCGGGCAGGCCGGCCTCCGCGAGGACCCGGCCGAAGGCGCCGCGGTCCTCGGCGGCGTGGATGGCCTCCGGGGAGGTGCCCACGACCGGCACGCCGTTGTCCTTGAGGGCCTGCGAGAGGCCGAGCGGGGTCTGGCCGCCGAGCTGGACGATCACACCGGCGACCGGGCCCGCCTGCTGCTCGGCGTGCACGATCTCCAGGACGTCCTCCAGGGTGAGCGGCTCGAAGTACAGCCGGTCGGAGGTGTCGTAGTCGGTGGAGACGGTCTCCGGGTTGCAGTTGACCATCACGGTCTCGTACCCGGCGTCGGACAGCGCGAAGGAGGCGTGGACGCAGGAGTAGTCGAACTCGATGCCCTGGCCGATGCGGTTGGGGCCGGAACCGAGGATGATGACGGCCGGCTTCTCGCGCGGGGCGACCTCGGACTCCTCGTCGTAGGAGGAGTAGAAGTACGGCGTCTTCGCCGCGAACTCGGCGGCGCAGGTGTCGACCGTCTTGTAGACCGGGCGGATGCCGAGGGCGTGCCGCACCTCGCGGACGACGTCCTCGCGCAGGCCGCGGATCTCGGCGATCTGCTGGTCGGAGAAGCCGTGCCGCTTGGCGTCGCCGAGCAGTTCGCCGGTCAGCTCGGGGGCCTCGGCCAGCTCGTCCGCGATCTCCTTGATGAGGAACAGCTGGTCCACGAACCAGGGGTCGATCTTCGTGTACGCGAAGACCTCCTCGGGGGTGGCGCCGGCCCGGATGGCCTGCATGACGGTGTTGATCCGGCCGTCGGTGGGCCGCACCGCCTCCCGCAGCAGCGCCTCCTTGTCGCCGGGCTCGCCGGTGAAGGCGAACTGGCTGCCCTTCTTCTCCAGCGAGCGCAGCGCCTTCTGGAAGGCCTCGGGGAAGTTGCGGCCGATGGCCATGGCCTCGCCGACCGACTTCATGGTGGTGGTCAGCGTGGAGTCGGCCTGCGGGAACTTCTCGAACGCGAATCGGGGCGCCTTGACGACCACGTAGTCGAGCGTGGGCTCGAAGGAGGCCGGGGTCTCCTGCGTGATGTCGTTCGGGATCTCGTCCAGGGTGTAGCCGACGGCCAGCTTCGCGGCGATCTTCGCGATCGGGAAGCCGGTCGCCTTGGACGCGAGGGCCGAGGAACGCGACACGCGCGGGTTCATCTCGATGACGATCACCCGGCCGTCCACGGGGTCGACCGCGAACTGGATGTTGCAGCCGCCGGTGTCGACGCCGACCTCGCGGATCACGGCGATGCCGACATCGCGCAGGATCTGGTACTCGCGGTCGGTGAGCGTCATCGCGGGCGCGACGGTGATGGAGTCACCGGTGTGCACGCCCATGGGGTCGAAGTTCTCGATGGAGCAGACGACCACGACGTTGTCGTTCTTGTCGCGCATCAGCTCCAGCTCGTACTCCTTCCAGCCGAGGATGGACTCCTCCAGGAGTACCTCGGTGGTCGGCGAGAGGGTGAGGCCCTGGCCGGCGATGCGGCGCAGCTCATCCTCGTCGTGCGCGAAGCCGGAGCCGGCGCCGCCCATGGTGAAGGAGGGGCGCACGACGACCGGGTAGCCGCCGAGCGTCTCGACGCCCTTGAGGACGTCGTCCATGGAGTGGCAGATCACCGAGCGGGCGGACTCGCCGTACCCGATCTTGCGGCGGACCTCCTCCACCACGCCCTTGAACAGGTCGCGGTCCTCGCCCTTGTGGATGGCCTCGGGCTTGGCGCCGATCAGCTCGACGCCGTACTTGGCCAGGACGCCGTTCTCGTGCAGCGAGATGGCGGTGTTCAGGGCCGTCTGGCCGCCCAGGGTGGGCAGCAGGGCGTCGGGGCGCTCCTTGGCGATGATCTTCTCGACGAACTCGGGGGTGATCGGCTCGACGTACGTGGCGTCGGCGATCTCCGGGTCGGTCATGATCGTCGCCGGGTTGGAGTTGACGAGGATGACGCGCAGGCCCTCGGCCTTGAGCACGCGGCACGCCTGGGTGCCGGAGTAGTCGAACTCGGCGGCCTGGCCGATGACGATCGGGCCGGAGCCGATGACCAGGACGGACTGGATATCGGTGCGCTTAGGCACGCTGGCCCTCCATCAGGGAAACGAAGCGGTCGAACAGGTAGGCGGCGTCGTGCGGACCGGCCGCCGCTTCGGGGTGGTACTGGACGGAGAAGGCGGGCTGGTCGAGCAGTTGGAGCCCCTCCACGACGTCGTCGTTCAGACAGACGTGCGAGACCTCGGCGCGGCCGAACGTGGTGTCGCTGACCTTGTCCAGGGGCGCGTCGACGGCGAAGCCGTGGTTGTGCGCGGTGACCTCGACCTTGCCGGTCGTACGGTCCTGGACCGGCTGGTTGATGCCCCGGTGGCCGTACTTCAGCTTGTAGGTGCCGAAGCCGAGGGCGCGGCCGAGGATCTGGTTGCCGAAGCAGATGCCGAACAGCGGCGTCCGGCGCTCCAGGACGGCGGTCATCAGGGCGACCGGGCCGTCTGCGGTGGCGGGGTCGCCGGGGCCGTTGGAGAAGAACACGCCGTCCGGGTCGACCGCGTAGATCTCGTCGGCGGTGGCGGTGGCGGGCAGGACGTGCACCTCGATGCCGCGCTCGGCCATGCGGTGCGGGGTCATGCCCTTGATGCCGAGGTCGATGGCGGCGACGGTGAACCTCTTCTCGCCGACCGCGGGGACGACGTACGCCTCCTTGGTCGCGACCTCCTCGTAGAGGCTCGCGCCCTTCATGTGCGGCTGGGCCTGCACACGGGCGAGGAGTTCGGCGTCCCCGGCGACGGCCTCGCCGGAGAAGATGCCGGCCCGCATGGAGCCGCGCTCGCGCAGGTGGCGGGTGAGGGCGCGGGTGTCGATGCCGGAGATCCCGACGACGCCCTGGCGCTCCAGCTCGTCGTCCAGGGAGCGCTTGGCCCGCCAGTTGGACGGCACGCGCGCGGGGTCGCGGACCACGTAGCCGGAGACCCAGATGCGGCCCGACTCGTCGTCCTCGTCGTTCCAGCCGGTGTTGCCGATCTGGGGGGCGGTGGCGACGACGATCTGGCGGTCGTACGACGGGTCGGTCAGGGTCTCCTGGTAGCCGGTCATACCGGTGGAGAACACGGCCTCGCCGAAGGTCTCCCCCACGGCCCCGTAGGCGCGGCCGCGGAAGGTGCGGCCGTCCTCCAGGACGAGTACGGCGGGAGTCTTCGCGGCTCCCCTGGTGGAGGTCGTCATCGTGCGCCTTCCGTGTCGTTGATCATGTGGTTGAGCGTGTCGACCCATTCGGGGTGCTCGGCCGCGTGGTCGGAGCGGAAGCCGGAGTCGATCAGCTTGTCGCCGTGCGCCCAGGTCACCACGAGCAATCCGCCCTCGGTGAGGACCTTGCCCGCGATGCCCTTGTCGAGCCGGGCCTCGCGCAGCGCGGCGGCGGGGATGAAGAAGTCGTCCGCGCCGGGGCGCTCGACCTGGAGACCCGCGTCGGTGAGGGTGAGCCGGGCCAGGCTGCGGGTGCCCAGGCCGTGCGCCACGATGCGGTCCAGCCACTGTCCCGCCGTGGTGGAGCCGTGGTAGCGGCCGCTCATGCTCAGTCTCACCGGGCCGGTCTCCTCGGGCACGCCGGGGAGTTCCGGGATGTCGCTCTGGAGCGTGGCTCGCCATTTCCAGCCCTCGCGCATCAGCCAGTAGACGAGCGCGATGAACAGCAGGAGTCCGGCGAGCCAGCCGATGCGGGCCGGCCAGTCGGTGACCGGGGCCGACTTCTCGGCCGCGGCCAGGAGGATTGCAGGTGTCACGTGAGCTTCCCGTCGACGAGCGTGGCCTTGCCCCGCAGCCAGGTGTGCGTCACACGGCCCGGCAGCTCGCGCCCCTCGTAGGGGGTGTTGCGGCTGCGCGAGGCGAAGCCCGCGGGGTCCACCCGGCCACGGTATGCCGTGTCGACCAGGGTGAGGTTGGCAGGCTCACCGGCCGAGACGGGACGGCCGTGTCCGGGGGCCTGTCCGATCCGCGCGGGCTTGACGGACATACGGTCGGCGACGCCGGCCCAGTCCAGCAGACCCGTGTCGACCATGGTCTCCTGCACCACCGACAGCGCGGTCTCCAGGCCCACCATGCCCATGGCGGCCGCGGCCCACTCGCAGTCCTTGTCCTCGTGCGGGTGCGGGGCGTGGTCGGTGGCGACGATGTCGATCGTGCCGTCGGCGAGGGCCTCGCGCAGCGCCATGACGTCGCGTTCGGTGCGCAGCGGCGGGTTGACCTTGTAGACGGGGTTGTAGGTGCGCACCAGTTCGTCGGTGAGCAGCAGGTGGTGCGGGGTGACCTCGGCGGTGACCTGGATGCCGCGGGACTTGGCCCAGCGGACGATCTCGACGGAGCCGGCGGTCGACAGGTGGCAGATGTGGACGCGGGAGCCGACGTGCTCGGCGAGCAGGACGTCGCGGGCGATGATCGACTCCTCGGCGACCGCCGGCCAGCCGCCGAGACCCAGTTCGGCGGAGACGACGCCCTCGTTCATCTGGGCGCCCTCGGTCAGCCGGGGCTCCTGGGCGTGCTGGGCGACGACGCCGCCGAACGCCTTCACGTACTCCAGGGCGCGACGCATGATCACCGCGTCGTCCACGCACTTGCCGTCGTCGGAGAAGACGGTGACCCCGGCGGCGGACTCGTGCATGGCGCCGAGTTCGGCGAGCTTCCTGCCCTCCAGGCCGACGGTGACGGCGCCGATGGGCTGGACGTCGCAGTAGCCGTGCTCCCTGCCGAGCCGCCAGACCTGCTCGACCACGCCGGCGGTGTCGGCCACGGGGAAGGTGTTGGCCATGGCGAACACGGCGGTGTAGCCGCCGCTCGCGGCCGCGCGGGTGCCGGTGAGGACGGTCTCGGAGTCCTCGCGGCCGGGCTCGCGCAGATGGGTGTGCAGGTCGACCAGGCCCGGCAGCAGCACCTTGCCGCCGGCCTCGATCACCTCGGCGCCCTCGGCGTCGAGGCCGGTACCCACCTCGGCGATGGTCTCGCCGTCGATCAGCACGTCCCGCTGCTCGCCGCCGAGCACCTTCGCACCGCGGATCAGGATCTTGCTCATGTTCTTACTTCTCCTCAGTGCGCAAGGGGGCGGCGGCGGGCTCGTTGCCGCCGAGCAGCAGGTACAGGACGGCCATCCGGATGGACACGCCGTTGGCGACCTGCTCGACGGCGGTGCAGCGGCCGGAGTCGGCGACCTCGGCGGTGATCTCCATGCCGCGCACCATCGGGCCGGGGTGCATCACGATGGCGTGCTCGGGCAGCCTGGCCATGCGGTCGCCGTCGAGGCCGTAGCGCCGGGAGTACTCGCGCTCGGTCGGGAAGAAGGCGGCGTTCATCCGCTCGCGCTGCACCCGCAGCATCATCACCGCGTCGCACTTGGGCAGCGTGCTGTCGAGGTCGTACGACACCTCGCAGGGCCAGGACTCGACGCCGACCGGCAGCAGGGTGGGCGGGGCGACCAGGGTGACCTCGGCGCCGAGGGTGTGCAGCAGGTCGACGTTGGAGCGGGCGACCCGGCTGTGCAGGACGTCGCCGACGAGGGTGATGCGCTTGCCGGCCAGGTCCTGGCCGATCCCGGCGTCGCGCCCGACCAGGCGGCGGCGCATGGTGAAGGCGTCCAGGAGGGCCTGGGTGGGGTGCTGGTGGGTGCCGTCGCCGGCGTTGATCACGGCGGCGTCGATCCAGCCGGAGGTGGCGAGCCGGTAGGGCGCGCCGGAGGCGCCGTGCCGGATGACGACGGCGTCGACGCCCATCGCCTCCAGGGTCTGGGCGGTGTCCTTCAGGGACTCGCCCTTGGACACGCTCGATCCCTTGGCGGTGAAGTTGATGACGTCCGCGGACAGGCGCTTCTCGGCGGCCTCGAAGGAGATCCGGGTGCGCGTGGAGTCCTCGAAGAAGAGGTTCACCACGGTACGGCCGCGCAGGGTCGGGAGTTTCTTGATCGGCCGGTCGGCGACCCGTGCCATCTCCTCGGCGGTGTCGAGGATCAGGACGGCATCGTCGCGGGAGAGGTCGGCGGCCGAGATGAGATGACGCTGCATCTGTCAGGCTCCGTAAGGCAGTTCGGGAGGATTGGGGCGAACTCGGGCGCGGGCGGGTACGCCGAAGCGACCTTGGTGCGCTGGGGTTCGCTACTGGCCGGCCGGCTTCACACCGAGCAGTACGGTGTCGCGACCGTCCTCCTCGGCGAGCTGGACCTTGACCGTCTCCCGCAGCGACGTGGGGAGGTTCTTGCCGACGTAGTCGGCGCGGATCGGCAGTTCCCGGTGGCCGCGGTCGACCAGGACCGCGAGCTGGACCGCGCGCGGGCGCCCGAGGTCGTTCAGGGCGTCAAGGGCGGCGCGGATGGTGCGGCCGGAGAACAGCACGTCGTCCACGAGGACGACCAGCCTGCCGTCGAGACCGTCACCGGGGATCTCGGTGCGGGCCAGCGCGCGCGGCGGGTGCATGCGCAGGTCGTCGCGGTACATGGTGATGTCGAGGGAACCGACCGGAACGGCGCGGTCGGTGATCTGCTCGAGCTTGGCGGCCAGCCGGCGGGCGAGGAAGACGCCCCGCGTGGGAATGCCGAGCAGCACCACGTCGTCGGCGCCCTTGGCGCGCTCGACGATCTCGTGGGCGATACGGGTCAGCACCCGCGCGATGTCGGGGCCCTCGAGAACGGGCCGGGCATCGGCTGCCTGCGGATGGGCGTGCGTGTCCATAGAAAACGGACCTCCTTCTCCGCCTCACGGGACGGACCTTAAAGGACGTCGGAATTGCGCCAACCACGGTAGCAGGTCGCGGGGACCGCTCGCGTTCACCCCCTTGGCGCAACGCGTCGGCACTACCACGGAAGCGTCGGGGTGGCCCATTCGGCTTGACGCAGAAGAATCACGCTGCGTAACCTCACAGTGAGTTACCAAAGCGCGCGGCGGGAAGACAGCCGGCCGCGTCGACACAGTGTCCGGGGAGCTATATGTCCAGCGAATACGCCAAACAGCTCGGGGCCAAGCTCCGGGCCATCCGCACCCAGCAGGGCCTTTCCCTCCACGGTGTCGAGGAGAAGTCCCAGGGTCGCTGGAAGGCCGTGGTGGTGGGCTCGTACGAGCGCGGCGACCGTGCCGTGACCGTACAGCGCCTTGCCGAGCTGGCCGATTTCTATGGCGTCCCGGTGCAGGAGCTTCTGCCGGGCACCACTCCTGGCGGCGCCGCCGAGCCGCCGCCGAAGCTGGTCCTCGACCTGGAGCGGCTGGCCACGGTGCCGGCCGAGAAGGCGGGCCCCCTCCAGCGCTACGCGGCGACGATCCAGTCCCAGCGCGGCGATTACAACGGCAAGGTGCTGTCCATCCGCCAGGACGACCTGCGCACACTCGCCGTCATCTACGACCAGTCCCCCTCGGTCCTCACCGAGCAGCTGATCAGCTGGGGCGTCCTGGACGCGGACGCGCGCCGCGCGGTGGCCACGCACGAAGAGGCGTGACGGCGTAGGGTTTTTGCAGAAACGTGACGCCGGGGTGGCTCGAACCAGCTGGTTCGGGCCACCCCGGCGGCGTTTTCGGTGCGGCTTTCCGGGCTGACTTCTCGGTGCCGCGGGCTGACTTCTCGGTGCCGGTGGCCGGGGGCATGCCTCAGGGGCGCGAGGCTCGTCGCCCGGCGCCCCTGAGGGCGGTCTTTCCGGTCAGGCCCGGCGGAGCGACGGCTTCAGCTCCTTGAGCCGCCCCAGCAGACCGTTGACGAACGAGGGCGACTCATCGGTCGAGAACTCCTTCGCCAGCTGCACCATCTCGTCCAGCACGACGGCGTCCGGGGTCTCGTCCACCCAGATCAGCTCGTACGCGCCCAGCCGCAGGATGTTGCGGTCCACGACCGGCATCCGGTCGAGCGTCCAGCCGACCGCGTACTGGGCGATCAGCTCGTCGATGCGCCGCGCGTGCTCGGCGTAGCCCTCGACCAGCTGCATCGTGTACTCGCTGACCGGCGGCTGCCGGGTGTCGGACCGGGACAGCCGGACCCAGTCGGCGAGAACCGTCAGGACGTCGGCGCCGCGCTGGTCGCCCTCGAAGAGGATCTGGAAGGCGCGCTTGCGGGCCGTGTTGCGGGCAGCCACGGTTAGCTGTTCACCCGGCCGAGGTAGTCGCTCGTACGGGTGTCGACCTTGATCTTCTCACCGGTGGTGATGAAAAGCGGGACCTGGATCTGGTGGCCGGTCTCCAGGATGGCGGGCTTGGTGCCGCCGGTGGAGCGGTCGCCCTGGACGCCCGGCTCGGTCTCCTGGATGGTCAGCTCGACGGCGGCGGGCAGCTCGACGAAGAGCACCTCGCCCTCGTGCGTGGCGACGGTGGCGGTGAAGCCCTCGACGAGGAAGTTGGCGGCGTCGCCGACGGCCTTGCGGTCGACCATCAGCTGGTCGTAGGTCTGCATGTCCATGAAGACGAAGTAGTCGCCGTCCATGTACGAGAACTGCATGTCGCGCTTGTCGACAGTGGCGGTCTCGACCTTGACACCGGCGTTGAAGGTCTTGTCGACGACCTTGCCGGAGAGCACGTTCTTGAGCTTGGTGCGCACGAAGGCCGGGCCCTTGCCGGGCTTGACGTGCTGGAACTCGACGACGGACCAGAGCTGGCCGCCTTCGAGCTTGAGCACCAGGCCGTTCTTGAGGTCGTTCGTGGAAGCCACGGTTGCGGAATCTCCTGGACTGACGTACGACCCCGGGTCACGCGCTACAGCGCGAGCAGCTCCTTGGTCGTGATGGTGAGTAGCTCGGGTCCGCCGTCCGCCTCGGGGCGCACGACGAGCGTGTCATCGATCCGGACACCGCCCCGGCCCGGAAGGTGGACCCCCGGTTCGACGGTGACCGGCACGCAAGCGTCCAGTTTACCCATGGCCGAGGGGGCGAGCTGCGGGTCCTCGTCGATTTCGAGTCCGACGCCGTGCCCGGTGAGCGGCGGCAGGGCCTCCGCGTAGCCCGCCGAGTCCAGCACCTGGCGTGCCGCGCGGTCCACGTCACGGCAGGCGGCGCCGGGGGCGAGGGCCTCGCGGCCGGCGCGCTGGGCGGAGAAGACCAGGTCGTACAGCTGGATCTGCCAGTCCGCCGGGGAGGTGCCGATGACGAACGTACGGCCGATCTCACAGCGGTAGCCGCGGTAGGTCGCGCCGAGGCAGACGGAGAGGAAGTCTCCCTCCTCCACCCGACGGTCGGTGGGCCGGTGGCCGCGGCGGCCGGAGTTCGGGCCGGTGGCGACGGAGGTCGGGAAGGCCGGGCCGTCGGCGCCGTGGTCGACCAGGCGGCGCTCCAGCTCCAGGGCGAGGTGCCGTTCGGTGCGGCCGACGAGGATGGACTCCAGCAGCTCGCCGAGGGCCTGGTCGGCGATCTCCGCGCCGATGCGCAGGCAGGAGATCTCCTCCTCGTCCTTGACGACCCTCAGCTGCTCCACGGCGCAGCCGACGTCGGCGAGGCGCAGGGCCGGGGCGACGGCGGCGATGGCCCGGTGCCGGGCGACCGTCAGATGGTGTTCCTCGACGGCGAGGGAGTCCGCGCCCTGGTTGTGGGCGAGGTCGGCGGCGGTGACGGCGGTGTCGCCGCCCCGCGCGGGCAGGACGTGCACCCGCAGGGCGTCGTCCGGCCGGCCCTCGAAGGGGCGCTCGTCGGGCGGGACGGCGCACACCAGGAGGTCCTCGCGGCTGCCGAGGAGCAGGACGGCGCCCTGCGGGGCGGCGGCCGCGAGGTAGCGCACGTTGGCGGGGCGGGTGACGAGCGCTGCCGCGGTGCCGGCCGCGTTGAAGTGGTCCCGGAGGCGGGATCGGCGGTTCGCGTACACCTCTGACATGAGATGAGCGTAGGAGTTTTATGCCGTTTGTGCCGATTTTTGGGGGCCGAGTGGGGTTCGGGGGGCCGGGCACCCCGTGATCACCAGTTCGGTGGGCTCGCTATCGCTCTCGCCAGGACCTCGTCCAGGACCCTCGCCGTGCCCGGTACGTCCAGTTGGGAGTTGTCGATGATCGGCAGGCCCGAGCCGTACCAGCCGGCCATGCGGCCGTGGATGCGGGCGACCTCCTCGTCGGTGAGGCGGCGGTTGCCGGTGCGCTTCGCGTTGCGCTCCAGGACGATGTCCAGGCCGGGCAGCAGGACGACCGGGAGCAGGCCGGGGCCGACATGGCGCTTCCAGCCGCCGAGGCCGACGACGGGGCGGTCCGGGAAGACCGCGTCGTCCAGGATGCAGGAGATGCCGTTGGCCAGGAAGTTGCGCGCGGCGAAGCCGCAGGTGCGGCGGGCCAGGCGGTACTGGGCCTCGGAATGGTCGTTCCAGCCGGACTGGGGGTCGGCGAAGCCGGAGCGGACCCACTCGCGGACGTCGTCCAGGCTGATGTGGGCCGTGGGCACGCGCCGGTGGTCCGCCCAGTACTTGGCCACGCTGGTCTTGCCCGCGCCGGCGGGACCGATCAGCAGGACGGCCAGCGTGGTGGTCGTCGGATCGGGCACCGCGGTGGCGGTGGGCGCCGGGGTCGGCACGCCGAAGGGGGCGCCCGGTGGCAGGTGCACATGACCGGTGCTCTCGGGGACCGGGGGCTGCGGGTGCGCCGGGGCGGCGGGAGGGGCGGGAGCCGGGGGCTGGGCAGGGGCCGGGGGCTGCGCGTGCGGGTGCGGGTGCGGACGCCCCGACGGCGACGGTGCGGGCGGAACCGGTGACGGCTGCCGGCCCGGAGGAACCGGCGGCTGTTGTCCCGCAGGGGCGGGCAGGGATGGCGGCGGCTGCCGGCCCGGAGGGACCTGCTGTCGGCTCGCCGGGATCCGTGGGGATGGGGGCGGGAAGGCCGGGGGCGGGGCGGCGGAGCCCTGCGCGGGGGGTTCGCCGGGGGGTTGCGCGGCCGATGGCCAGCCGGTGTCCGGCCGGTGCCCCGGCTGGTGGGGCGGCGGCAGCGGAGATCCCACTGCGTGCTGCATCCGTTGCCACTCCGTCTCGTACAGGCAGTTGGGGGTGCAGGCGGCGGGGGGCGGGCCCCGCTCCTGCGCGAACGGTACCGTCCCCGGCCGTCGTTCGGTGAAACGGCCGGGGGCGGCCCGAAGTGCCCGGTGCGCCGGGAAAGCCGGCGCGGCCTGCGAGAACGGCGGGGCTACTCGCCGACTTCCCCGTAGGCGGCCAGCAGGACGGCCGGGTCGGGGCCCTCCAGGACGGTCGGCTTGGCCAGCCCGTCCAGGACGATGAAGCGCAGCAGATCGCCGCGGGACTTCTTGTCGACCTTCATGTTCTCGACCAGCTTGGGCCACTGGTCGTAGCGGTAGTGCAGCGGCAGGCCGACGGATTCGAGGATCGCGCGGTGGCGGTCGGCCGTCGCGTCGTCCAACCGGCCCGCGAGACGGCCCAGTTCGGCGGCGAAGTGCATGCCGACCGCGACCGCGGCGCCGTGCCGCCACTTGTAGCGCTCGTTCTTCTCGATGGCGTGCCCGAGCGTGTGGCCGTAGTTGAGGATCTCCCGGCGGCCCGACTCCTTCAGGTCCGAGGAGACGACCTCGGCCTTCACCCGGATCGAGCGTTCGATCAGCTCGGCCGTGTGCGGGCCCCGCGGACCGCGCGCGGCTTCGGGGTCGGCCTCGATCAGATCGAGGATCACCGGGTCGGCGATGAAACCGGCCTTGATGATCTCGGCGAGCCCGGAGACGTAGTCGTTGACCGGCAGGGAGTCCAGCGCGGCCAGGTCGCACAGCACGCCGGCCGGCGGGTGGAAGGCGCCCACCAGGTTCTTGCCCTCGGCGGTGTTGATGCCGGTCTTGCCACCGACCGCCGCGTCCACCATGGCGAGCACGGTGGTCGGTACGGCGATCCAGCGCACCCCGCGCAGCCAGGTCGCGGCCACGAACCCGGCGAGGTCGGTGGTCGCGCCGCCGCCCACGCCGACGATGACATCGGTGCGGGTGAAGTGGGACTGGCCGAGCGCCTTCCAGCAGTAGGCGGCGACCTCGGCGGTCTTGGCCTCCTCGGCGTTGGGCACCTGGATGGCGATCGCCTCGTAGCCCTGCTCGGCCAGGTCGGCGCGGAGCGCGTCCCCGGTCTCGGCCAGCGCCTCGGGGTGGACCACGGCCACCCGCTTGGCCTTGGGGCCGATCAACCCCGCCAGTTCGCCCAGGAGTCGGCGGCCGACCAGCACCTCGTACGGGTCGGTGCCCGCGGTGCCCGCGACCTGGATCCGGGTGACTGCCTCGCTCATGCCTTCTTCAACTCCAGTGCGTCCAGCGCCGCTTGCGCGACCTCTTCGGGGGTGCGGCCGTCCGTCGGTACGACGGCGGTGGCGACCTCCTCGTACAAGTGGCGCCGCGCCTCCATCAGCTCGCGCCACTGCTTGCGCGGGTTGACCGCGAGCAGCGGGCGGGCCACGTTCAGACCGGTGCGCCGCGCCGCCTCCTCCACGTCCATGGAGAGGTAGACCACCGGGTGCCCGGCGAGCAGGGCGCGGGTGTCCGCGTCGAGGACCGCGCCGCCGCCGAGCGCGAGGACGCCCTCGTGATCGGCGAGCGCGGTGGCCACGGCCGCCTTCTCCAGCGCCCGGAAGTGCTCCTCGCCCTCGTCCACGAAGATCTCGGAGATCTCCCGGCCCTGGGCGGCCACGATGTCGTCGTCGGTGTCCCGGTAGCCGGTGCCCAGCCGCTCGGCCAGCAGCCGGCCCACGGTGGACTTGCCGACGCCCATCGGGCCGACGAGGACCAGACGCGGCCCGCTCATCGGATCCGCAGGTTGTCGAGGTACGACCGCACGTTCCGGCGCGTCTCGGCCACCGAGTCGCCGCCGAACTTCTCCGCGACCGCGTCGGCCAGCACCAGCGCGACCATCGCCTCGGCCACGATGCCCGCGGCCGGCACCGCGGAGACGTCGGAGCGCTGGTGGTGGGCCTGCGCGGCCTCGCCGGTGGTCACGTCCACGGTGCGCAGCGCGCGCGGCACCGTCGCGATCGGCTTCATCGCGGCCCGCACCCGCAGCAGCTCACCGGTGGACAGACCGCCCTCGGTGCCGCCCGCGCGGCCGGAGACCCGCCGGATGCCCTCCGGGGTGCCCACGATCTCGTCGTGCGCCTGCGAGCCCGGCACCCGCGCCAGCTCGAAGCCGTCACCGATCTCCACGCCCTTGATCGCCTGGATGCCCATCAGGGCACCGGCGAGTCGCGCGTCCAGCTTGCGGTCCCAGTGCACATGCGAGCCCAGACCGACCGGCACGCCGTAGGCCAGCACCTCGACCACACCGCCCAGCGTGTCGCCGTCCTTGTGGGCCCGGTCGACCTCCTCGACCATCGCCCTCGACGCGTCTGCGTCCAGGCAGCGCAGCGGGTCCGCGTCCAGCTTCTCCACATCGGCCGGCGTCGGGTACACCCCGGCCGGGGCCTTCACCGAGCACAGCTCGACCACATGGGAGACGATCTCGATCCCGGCCGTCTCCTTCAGGTACGACCGGGCCACCGCGCCCAGCGCCACCCGCGCTGCCGTCTCGCGGGCGGAGGCGCGCTCCAGGATCGGGCGGGCCTCGTCGAAGCCGTACTTCTGCATGCCCGCCAGGTCGGCGTGGCCGGGCCGGGGCCGGGTCAGCGGCGCGTTGCGGGCGAGCCCGTCGAGGATCTCGGCGTCGACCGGGTCGGCCGACATGACCTGCTCCCACTTCGGCCACTCGGTGTTGCCGACCATGATCGCGACGGGCGAGCCGAGGGTCAGTCCGTGCCGGACGCCGCCCAGAAAGGTGACCTCGTCCCGCTCGAACTTCATCCGCGCACCGCGGCCATAGCCGAGCCGCCGCCGCGCGAGGTGGTCCGCCACCATCTCCGTGGTGATCGGTACGCCGGCGGGAAGGCCCTCCAGCGTCGCCACAAGTGCGGGACCGTGGGACTCCCCCGCGGTCAGCCAACGCAGCCTGCTCAACGGTGCTCCTCAGTGTTCGCGCCCGGTACTGCCCGGCCCACGCGTTCGTGCGGGCGCCGACGACGTGACCGGATGCGCGACCCCGGCCCGCCATGTCCGATCCTCCCACGTCCGGGGCGGGTGTCCCGTGCCCGGTCCAGCAAGCGGACGGGACCGTGGACGACCGGCGGGCACGGCGCGGGCCGACCGGCGGGCGCGGCAGGCCCGGCCGGCGGTGGGGGCAGGCCCAGCCAGCGGACACCGCGCGGCCCGACCGACGGGCGGCGCAGGCCGATCGGCGGTGGGGGCAGGCCCGGCCGGCGGGCGCGGCGCGGGCCGACCGACGGCATCGGGGCGGGACGACCGGCGGACGCGGAGCGGGACGACCGGCGGACGCGGGGCGGGACGACCGGCGGGTGCGGCAGGCTTGGCCGGCGGGTGCCGGTACGGCGGGTCAGCGGGCGGCGAGCGCCGCTTCTCCGGCCCGGCGCATGGCCTCCAGCGGTGCCGGGGCGCGTCCCGTCATCTGCTCGACCTGGAGGACGGCCTGGTGGACCAGCAGGTCGAGCCCGCCGACCACGGCCCCGCCGTACATGGACCAGCGGGCCGCCAGCTCGGTGGGCCAGGGCTCGTAGAGCACGTCGAAGAGGGTGGCGGGACGCTCGGGCACGGCGGCGGCGAGGGCGTCGGTGGTGCCGGCCGGGGTGGTGGCGATCACCAGCGGGGCGCGCAGGGCCTCGGCGGCGTCCGACCAGTCCGCCGTACGGACGTCCACGTCCAGGCGGCGGCCCCACTGGCGCATCTCGGCGGCGCGGGGCTCGCTGCGCACATAGGCGACGACCTCCCCGGTGCAGACGCGGGACAGGGCGGCGAGGGCGGAGGAGGCGGTGGCGCCAGCGCCGAGGATCGCGGCGGACTCGACCTGTTCGATGCCGTGTTCGCGCAGCGCGGCCACCATGCCGGGGATGTCGGTGTTGTCCCCGCGTGTACGGCCGTCCGCGTCGAACACGACGGTGTTGACCGCGTCCACCGAGGCGGCGGTCTCGCTGACCTCGTCCAGCAGCTCGATGACCGCCCGCTTCAGCGGCATGGTCAGCGACAGCCCCGCCCACTCGGGCCCGAGCTTCTCGAAGAAGCCGGGCAGGCCCGCCTCGTCGACCTCGAACCGGTCGTACGACCAGCCGGTGAGCCCGAGTTCGGCGTAGGCGGCCCGGTGCAGCACCGGGGAGAGCGAGTGGGCGATGGGCTTTCCGAGCACGGCGGCCCGGCGGGCGTCAGTTGCCCGAGGTGGCATTGAACTTGTCCTTGAGCTGCTTGAATTCTTCGTAGGTCTTGGCGAATTCGGTATTCGTCGTACCGTCGGTCGCCACGAAATAGATCCAGCCGTCGTGGGTCGGATTCAGCGCCGCCTTGAGCGCGTCCTCGCCGGGGTTTCCGATCGGACCGGGCGGCAGGCCCTTGTGCGTGTACGTGTTGTACGGGCTCTGGTTGCTGTTGATCTCCTTCTCGGAGATATGGATGTTGCTGGTGCCCTTGGCGTAGTTGTACGTCGAGTCGAACTGGAGCAGCTGGTTCGTCTCGGTGTTGGTGGGCTTCAGGCGGTTGTAGACCACCTCGGCCATCTTGCGGAAGTCCTCGTGCGTCTTGCCCTCGGCCTGGACCAGGCTCGCGACCGTGACCAGCTCGAACGCGTCGTGCAGGCCGAGAGACTTGGCCTTCGCGTCCAGGCCGTAGGCGGCGTACCGCTCCTTGGCCTGGGCCACCATCTGCTTGAGAATCGCGTCCGGCTTCATGCCCTTGGCGGCCGCGTAGCTGCCCGGGAAGAGGAAGCCTTCCAGCGGGTCCTTGATATCGCTGTTCGTCGACACCCAGGCCGGCAGGCCGAAGGTCCGGTATTCCTTCGCGGCGACCTTCTGGGTCGTTCCGGAGGCCAGTTCGAGTTTCTTGTCGATGTCCTGGTAGACACCGGCATTGCGCTCGCCCGGCCGCACCATCACATTGTTCTGACTCTTCGGGTCCAGCATCATCCGCACCGCGCTCGCGGCGGACATCTCCTTTTTCAGGAGATAGGCGCCGGCCTGGATCGAGTCGCCGCCCGGTGTGGTGCCCTGGGCGTGTACGAAGGCCTCGGCGCTCTTGACGACGCCGGCCTCCTTCAGCCGCCGCCCGATGTCCCAGCCGCCGGCGCCCTTGGGGATCTCGACGGTCACCGTCTCGCCGGTGCCGTCGCCCGCGTAGTCCGGGGCCGGGGCGAAACGATTTTGGTAGAACTTGTAGCCGTAGTAGCCGACCCCGCCGAGGCCGCCGCCGAAGACCAGGACGACGACCATGCAGGCGCAGCCGGTGCGCCGTTTCTTGCTCTTGACGGGTTTTCGGCCCTTGCCGCCGCGCCGCTCCCGGCGGCCGGCCCGCTCGTACTCCTCGCCGTCCTCGTCGTCATCGCCGCCGCCCGCGAAGAAGGCGTGCTCCTCCTCGTCACCGGCGGGCGCGTCCGGCTCGGGTTCGGCCTCGGGCCGTCTGCGGCCGGGGGGCTCCGGCGGCGGGTAGGCGTCCTCGGTGCCGTAGAGGTCGGGCTGCTCGGCGCCGTACGCCACGGGCTGCTGCCCGTAGGGGTCGCCGGGGTCGGCCGCGTAGGGCACCTGGCCGTGGGTGCCGGTCGCGTCCCAGCCGCCCTGGTGGCCGGAGCCCTGGTGACCGGGGTGCTCCGGCTGCTGCGGGTACTGGCCCTGGTACTGGGGGTCGTACTGGGGATGACCCTGGTTGCCGTAGTCCGGGTACTGCTGACCGTCGTACCCGTGCTGCCGGTCCTGCGACCAGTCGCCGCCGTACTGCTGCGGCTGCTGCGGGTACTGCTGCTGCGACGGGCCGCCGTAGGCAGCCTGGTGCGCGGCGTACGCCTGCTGCCCTTCCCATCCGCCGTCCCCGTACAACGGGTCCTGCGGATGCCACGGTTCGGAGCCCGGGCCCCGGCCATACTCGGTCATCGATCCCCTAGAGCCGCGAGGCCGACGGTCACGCGGCCGGGGGCCGGCTTCCGCTCCGCCTCTTGCTGTGCGGCGGCTGTTCGAACGCCGCCGCATCGCGCGGAACGTTACCGTATCGCGATCAGATGACCACTTCGACGCCCTCGCCGGGTGGCTTACCTGACACCCGTTCGGATTCGAGTGCCTGCTGGAGGATGATCACAGCGGCGGCCTGATCGATGACGGCCCGGCCCTTCTTGGACTTCACACCCGAGGCCCGCAGGCCCTGGGTGGCCGTCACGGTCGTCATCCGCTCGTCCACGAGGCGGACCGGCACCGGCTTGATGCCCTTGGCGAGTTCCTGGGTGAACGCGCGGACCTTGACGGCGGCCGGGCCCTCGCCCCCCTTGAGGGAGCGAGGGAGACCGACGACTACCTCGATCGGCTCATACTCCGCCACCAGTTGACGCAACCGGCGGTGGGCGGCGGGGATGTCCCGGCCGGGGACCGTCTCCACCGGTGTGGCGAGGATCCCATCGGGGTCGCACGAGGCGACCCCGATCCGGGCGTCCCCGACGTCGATCGAAAGCCGACGTCCTCTGCGCATTTCCGACCGTTTCCTTACTCGGCTATCACTTGGCGGTCTCGGCCGCTGTCACTTGGCGGTCTCGGCGACAAGGCGCTCGACGGCCTCGACGGCCTCGCCGACGGCGGCCGGGTTCTGACCGCCGCCCTGGGCCACGTCCGGCTTGCCGCCACCGCCGCCGCCGAGGGTCTTGGCGGCCGTGCGCACCAGGTCACCGGCCTTCAGACCACGCTCGCGGGCGGCCTCGTTGGTGGCGATGACCGTCAGCGGCTTGCCGTTGTTCACCGTGAACAGGGCGACCACGGCGGGCCGGCCGCCCTGGATACGGCCGCGCACGTCGAGGACCAGCTTGCGCAGGTCGTCCGGCGTGGTGCCGTCCGGCACCTGCCCGGTGACCAGGGCGATGCCCCGCACGTCCTTGGCCGAGTCGGCGAGACCGCCGGCGGCCTGGAGCACCTTCTCGGCGCGGAACTTCTCGATCTCCTTCTCGGCGTCCTTCAGCTTGCCGAGCATCGCGGAGACCTTCTCCGGCAGCTCCTCGGAGCGGCCCTTGAGCAGTTCGGTCAGCTGGTTGACGACTGTGTGCTCACGGGCGAGGAAGTTGTAGGCGTCCACGCCGACCAGGGCCTCGATACGGCGCACACCGGAGCCGATGGAGGACTCGCCGAGCAGCTTCACCAGGCCCAGCTGGGCGGTGTTGTGCACATGGGTGCCGCCGCACAGCTCCTTGGAGAAGTCGCCGATGGTCACCACCCGGACCCGCTCGCCGTACTTCTCGCCGAACTCGGCGATGGCACCCTGCTTCTTGGCCTCGTCGATGCCCATGACCTCGGCGTGCACGTCGAGATCGCGGGCGAGGACCTCGTTGATCTTCTGCTCGACGTCGGTCATCACGGCCGTCGGCACGGCGGACGGCGAGCCGAAGTCGAAGCGGAAGCGGCCGGGCTGGTTCTCGGAACCGGCCTGGGCGGCCGTCGGGCCGAGGGCGTCGCGCAGGGCCTGGTGGGTGAGGTGGGTGGCCGAGTGGGCGCGGGCGATGGCCTTGCGGCGGCGGTTGTCGATGGCGGCGTGGGCCTTGGCGCCGACCGTCACCTCGCCGACCTGGACGACGCCCTTGTGCACATAGACACCCGGAACCGGCTTCTGGCAGTCGCGGATCTCGATCACGGCACCGGAGTCGACCCTGATCCGGCCGGTGTCGCCGATCTGGCCGCCGCCCTCGGCGTAGAACGGGGTGCGGTCCAGGACGACCTCGACCTCGTCGCCCTCGGAGGCGGCCGGGGAGGAGACGCCGTCGACCAGCAGGCCCACGATGGTGGACTCGCCCTCGGTGTCGGTGTAGCCGATGAAGTCGGTGGCACCGGCGCTGTCGGCGATCTCACGGTAGGCGCCGAGGTCGGCGTGGCCGGTCTTCTTGGCCTGGGCGTCGGCCTTGGCGCGCTCCCGCTGCTCCTTCATCAGGCGGCGGAAGCCCTCCTCGTCCACGGACAGGCCCTGCTCGGCGGCCATCTCCAGGGTGAGGTCGATCGGGAAGCCCCAGGTGTCGTGGAGCAGGAAGGCCTTCTCACCGGACAGCACGCGGCCACCGGACTGCTTGGTCTCGGTGACGGCGGTGTCCAGGATGTTGGTGCCGGCCTTCAGCGTCTTCAGGAAGGCGTTCTCCTCGGCGAGGGCGACCTTCTCGATGCGCTCGCGGTCGGTGATCAGCTCCGGGTACTGCTGGCCCATCATGGCGATCACGGTGTCGATCAGGTCCTTGACGACCGGACCCGTGGCGCCGAGGAGCCGCATGTTGCGGATGGCGCGGCGCATGATGCGGCGCAGCACGTAGCCGCGGCCCTCGTTGCCCGGAGTGACGCCGTCGCCGATGAGCATCACGGAGGTGCGCATGTGGTCGGTGACCACGCGCAGGGAGACGTCCGAGTCGTGGGCGTCGCCGTAGCGGACGCCGGTCAGCTCGGTGGCCTTCTCGATGACGGCCATCGAGGTGTCGATCTCGTACATGTTCTGCACGCCCTGCAGGATCATGGCGAGACGTTCGAGGCCGAGGCCGGTGTCGATGTTCTTGCTGGGCAGGTCGCCGAGGATCTCGAAGTCGTCCTTGCCGGTGCCCTCGCCCCGCTCGTACTGCATGAAGACGAGGTTCCAGATCTCCACGTACCGCTCGTCGTTGACGGCCGGGCCGCCCTCGGCGCCGAACTCGGGGCCGCGGTCGTAGTTGATCTCGGAGCAGGGTCCGCAGGGGCCGGGGACCCCCATGGACCAGAAGTTGTCCTTCTTGCCCAGGCGCTGGATGCGCTCCTTGGGCACGCCGACGACCTCGTGCCAGATCTGCTCGGCCTCGTCGTCGTCCTGGTAGACGGTGATCCACAGGCGCTCGGGGTCGAGGCCGTAACCGCCCTTGTCCCGGTCGCTGGTGAGCAGCTCCCAGGCGTACTTGATGGCGCCTTCCTTGAAGTAGTCGCCGAAGGAGAAGTTGCCGCACATCTGGAAGAACGTGCCGTGGCGGGTGGTCTTGCCGACCTCTTCGATGTCGGGGGTGCGCACGCACTTCTGCACGCTGGTGGCGCGCTGGAAGGGCGGCTTGACCTCACCCAGGAAGTAGGGCTTGAAGGGCACCATGCCGGCGGGGACGAGGAGCAGAGTCGGGTCGTCCGCGATGAGCGACGCCGAAGGGACGACGGTGTGCCCGCGCTCCTCGAAGAAGCTCAGCCAGCGGCGGCGAATCTCGGCCGACTCCATCAGTGGTCCTCATTCCGGTTGTACGAGTGCATCGGGGATTCGATGTACTTCGGGTTGGTGCGGTTGGTGTTCGGGGCGTACTCGATGGCGGTGAGCCGCCGGGGGGCCGGGAGCGCGTCGCCCTGGATGCCGAGGGCCTCCTGGAGCTCGTCCTCCCGCTGGGCCATGTTGTCGCGGACGTCGAGCGCGAAGCCGACCGCGCGGTCCTTCAGGCGCTGCCCGGTCTCCAGGGCCTTGTTGGCCGCGGTGGCGGCCAGGCTCTCGGGAGTCAGCTGCCTCAGCTTGCGGTTGACCTTGGTGGTGGCCCAGACGCCGGCGGCGACACCGGTGGTGAACCAGAAGGTACGACGGAACATGGCTCGCTCTCAGTCCCTCTTCCCGCGGAGGTTGCGCTTGCGTCGTGCGGCGGGGACCGTGCGGCCCACGATCACGGTACGCCGGTCCGATGTCCCGGCCACGTCCTCCTCCTTGCGGCCGCCGAGCGCCCTGCGGACGCCGTAGCCGAAGGCCGCGACCTTGACCAGCGGGCCGCCGAAGGTGGAGGCGACGGTGGTGGACAGGGCGGAGGCGTTGGAGGTGACCTCCTGGACGTCGCTGGCGATCGCGTCGACCCGGTCGATCTGGGTCTGCGCGGAGCGCACCGCCCGGGAGGCGTCCGCGAGCAGCGGGACGGCCTGGTCGGTCACGTCCGCCACGAGCTTGGTGGTCGCCTTGAGCGTCTGGGCCACCCTCGCGAGAGCCACCGCGAGGAAGGAGACCAGGATCGCCCAGAAGACGGCCACCAGGATTCCGGCCACCTCGCCACCGGACACTGTGCGCACCCGCTCCCTGAAACGTGCCTGAGCATCGGAAAAGTCGTGTCCCGAGCCTATCGCGCCGGGGCGGACGCTCCGTACCGGATTACCGGCGGAAACGGTGGAGTTACAGGAAGCGATTGTACGGAATGAACACGGTTCAGTACGCTCCGTGTCCCATGCGAGGTCCTCAGTGCCCAGAATCTTTCGCCGATGGCGAGCCGCCCTTTGAACTGACCGGATTCGTCGGACGGACGGCGCAGGCGGCGGAGCTCGCCGCGGCGCTGCGGTCGGCCCGCCTGGTGACGGTGACCGGGGCCGGCGGAGTGGGCAAGTCCCGGCTGGCCGCGCGCGTCGCCGCCGGCTGGGAGACCGCCTACGGCTGGGTGGAGCTGGCGTCCGTGCACGACGGGGAGTCCGTGGAGTACGCGGTGGCGGAGGCCCTCGGGCTGACCGACCACACCACCCGGCCGCCGCGCGAGACCGTGCCGGAGCAACTGGCCGGGCGCCCGCTGCTGCTGGTCCTCGACGGGTTCGAGCATCTGGTGGCGGCCACCGCCGAGCTGGTCGCGCACCTGCTGCGCAAGCTGCCCGAACTGCGGGTGCTGGCGGTGGGCCGGCGCCCGCTGGGCCTCGCGGGCGAGCGGCTGTTCCCGCTGGCGCCGCTCGGCGCTGACGAGGCGGCCGAGCTGCTCGTCGAGCGGGCCGGGGAGCACGGGATCACGGTGTCCGACGGCCCCGAGGTGCGGGAGCTGTGCCGCCGGCTGGACGGCATCCCGCTGGCGCTGGAGCTGGCGGCGGCGCGGCTGCGGGCCCTGTCCCCCGCGCAGTTGCTGGACCGCCTCGACGACCGGTTCCGGCTGCTGACCGGCGGCGGGCGCGGTGTGCTGCCCCGGCACCGGACGCTGCGCACGGCGATCGGCTGGAGCCATGAGCTGTGCACCGGGCCCGAGCGGCTGCTGTGGGCGCGGCTGACGGTGTTCGCGGGGAGCTTCGACCTGGAGGCGGTCGAATACGTGTGCAGCGGGGACGGGCTCCCCGAGGCGGACATCCTGGACGTGCTCTCGGAGCTGCTGGCCCAGTCGGTGATCGCCCGCGAGGAGACCGGGGCGGGTGTGCGCTACCGGATGCTGGACTCCGTGCGGGCCTACGGCGCCGGCTGGCTGGAGGCGACCGGGGACGCGGCGCGGCTGCGGCGGCGGCACCGGGACTGGTACCTGGGCCTGGCGACCTGGTGCGAGCTGGAGTGGTTCTCGCCCCGGCAGCGGGAGGTGGCCGCGCGGGTGGCGGTGGAGCTGCCCAGCCTGCGGGCCGCGCTGGAGTTCTGCCTCACCGAGCCCGCGGAGGCGCATCTGGGGCAGTACCTGGCGGGGTCGCTGTGGTTCTGCTGGGTGGGCTGCGGGCGGCTGGCGGAGGGGCGGCGCTGGCTGGAGCGGAGCCTGGCGCTGGAGTCGGGTTACGAGCGGTCCCGGCTGAAGGCGCTGTGGGTGCTCGGCTATGTGGCGGTGCTCCAGGGCGACAGCGGGCCGGCGCTCCGGGTGCTGCGCGGGTGCCGGGAGCGGGCGCGGCGGTCGGGGGACGCGCTGGCGCTGGCGTACGCGGAGCACCGCACCGGCTGTCTGGCGCTGGTCACGGACGATCTGCCGCGTGCAGAAACGCTGCTGCGCTCGGCGCTGGCGCGCTACCGGGAGCTGGGCGAGCTGAACAGCAATGTGCTGATGGGGCGGGTCGAGCTGGCGATGGCGCGGGCCTTCCAGGGGGATCTGCCGGAGGCGGTGGGGCTGTGCGAGGACGTGCGCCGGGTGTGTGAGGAGCACGGGGAGCGCTGGGCGCGGTCGTACGCGCTGTACGTCCTGGCGTACGCGGCCTGGCGGGAGGGCGCCCCGGCGCGGGCGCGGGAGCTGCTGACCGAGTGCCTGGGCCACGCGCACGCCTTCGACGATCTGCTCGGCTCGGTCCTGGCCCTGGAACTGCTCGCGCTGGTGACGGCGACCGAGGGCGATCACGCCGAGGCGGCCGTCCTCCAGGGCGCGGCCGCCCGGCTGTGGCCCTCGGTGGGGCTGCCCCTGTTCGGTTCGGCGCACTACAACGCGCCGCACGCGCAGTGCGAGTCGGCCGCCCGCGGCGCGCTCGGCGATGCCCGGTACGAGGAGTGCGTCCGGCGCGGGGGGCGTCTGGACCGGGAGGCGGCGGTGCGCCGGGCGCTGGGCGCGCCGGGGGTACGGGCCGCAGTGCCGGCTCCGCGCGGGGCGGAGCGGCGGGACGCGGTGCGGACGGGCGGGGGGCGCGAGGCGGGGAAGGACCGGTAGGTCCGGCAGGGGGCGCGAACGGTCCGGTGGGGGTGTGCGCGGCGCGGCCTGGTCGCGTCGCGCGTCGCGCGGGCCCGGAAACGCGGACCCGCCGCCCCCTGCCCTCGCGGGCGGGAGACGGCGGGCCGGAGTGCGGTGCTGCGCCGGGGCTGGGATCAGCGGGCGTAGTACTCGACGACGAGCTGCTCGTCGCAGATCACCGGGATCTCCTTGCGGTTCGGCTCGCGGTCCAGGCGGAACGCCAGGGCCTTGAGGTTCACCTGGAGGTAGCGCGGGGTCTCGCCGTCCGCGGCGAAGCCACCCTCACGGGCGATCTGGAACAGCGTCTTGTCCTTGGAGCGGTCGCGGACCTGCACGACGTCGTCCGGACGGACACGGAAGGACGGCTTGTCGACCTTCTGGCCGTTGACCTGGATGTGGCCGTGGACGACCATCTGGCGGGCCTGGTAGATCGTGCGGGCCAGGCCCGAACGCAGGACCAGCGCGTCGAGGCGGCGCTCCAGCTCGATGATCAGGGCCTCACCGGTCTTGCCCTGAACCTTGGAGGCACGCTCGTAGGCGCGGACGAGCTGGCGCTCGGACACGTCGTACTGCGCGCGCAGGCGCTGCTTCTCCAGCAGACGGACCTTGTAGTCCGAGTTCTGCTTGCGGCCGCGGCCGTGCTCACCCGGCGGGTAGGGGCGGGCCTCGAAGTACTTGACGGCCTTCGGGGTCAGCGCGATACCGAGGGCACGCGACTTCTTGACCTTGGGGCGGGACTGGTTCGCCACTGTCTCAATCTCGTTTCGTAGTGTTCGGCTTGCCAGATGTTTCGGGAGGTCGCATCCGCAGCCGGGAAGACCCGCCGGTCCTGGGACCCGCTGGGCAGCCGCTTCCCTGGTCTGGGCACATACGTGCAGCACGCGAGTGGCCCACCGACCGCTCCGGGGCTCCGGGTGGTGGTGGGCTGCCCGCGACACCGTTCGACGGTGCGCGACGCTCCTGGAGTCCGTCCCGGAGGACGGGGTCTCCGGCCCGCTGTCCCGCTCTGACGGCACGGGACTGGGCGCTTCGCAGCAGTCTACAGGCTGCTCAGGACCGCCTGCGACCGAGGTGCTTGCGGGTCCAGTCGACCGCGTCCGCGTAGCGCGCCTCGGCGCCGTGCCGGGTCGGGGCGTAGTACTCGCGGTCCTTGATCGCGTCCGGGGCGTACTGCTGCTCGGCGATGCCCTCGGGCAGGTCGTGCGGATACACGTACCCCTGCGCGTGGCCGAGTTTGGCGGCGCCCTTGTAGTGGCCGTCGCGCAGATGCGGCGGGACGGCGCCGGCCAGGCCCTTGCGGACGTCCTCCAGGGCGGCGCCTATCGCGGTCGTCGCGGAGTTGGACTTGGGGGCGAGCGCGAGGGCGATGGTGGCGTGGCTGAGGGTGAGGGCCGCCTCGGGGAAGCCGATCATGGCGACGGCCTGGGCGGCGGCGACCGCGATGGGCAGCGCGTTCGGGTCGGCCAGGCCGATGTCCTCGCTGGCGGAGATCATCAGCCGCCGGGCGATGAACCGGGGGTCCTCGCCGGCCTCGATCATGCGGGCGAGGTAGTGCAGGGCGGCGTCCACGTCGGAGCCGCGGATGGACTTGATGAGGGCGCTGGCGACGTCGTAGTGCTGGTCGCCGTCGCGGTCGTACTTCACCGCCGCCCGGTCCACGGTCTGCTCCAGCGTGGCCAGGGAGATCTCGCTCTCGCCTTGGTCGAGGGCGGCGCCGGCGGCGGCCTCCAGGGCGGTCAGGGCGCGCCGGGCGTCGCCGCCCGCGATACGCAGCAAGTGCTCCTCGGTGTCCTCGGGGAGGGTGACCGCGCCCTTCAGGCCGCGCTCGGCGGTCAGGGCGCGGCGGAGCAGGCCGCGGATGTCGTCGTCGGTGAGGGGTTCGAGGGTGAGCAGCAGGGAGCGGGACAGCAGCGGGGAGATCACGGAGAAGTAGGGGTTCTCGGTGGTGGCCGCGATCAGGGTCACCCAGCGGTTCTCGACCGCGGGGAGCAGGGAATCCTGCTGGGCCTTGCTGAAGCGGTGGATCTCGTCCAGGAAGAGGACGGTCTCGGTGCCGAAGCCGCCGGTGGCGCGGCGGGCGCCGTCGATGACCGCGCGCACCTCCTTGACGCCCGCGGTGATCGCGGACAGCTCCACGAAGCGCTTGTTGGTGGCCTTGGAGACCACGTACGCGAGGGTGGTCTTGCCGGTGCCGGGAGGGCCCCACAGGATCACCGAGGACGGTCCGGCGGGGCCGCCGGAGCCCTCGCCGACCAGGCGGCGCAGCGGTGAGCCGGGCCTGAGCAGGTGCTGCTGGCCCACGACCTCGTCCAGGGTGCGCGGGCGCATGCGCACCGCCAGGGGACTGGCCGCCGGGTCCTTCTCCTGGCGTTCCTCGGCTGCGGCGGTGAAGAGGTCGGGTTCCACGCTGAAACCCTAAGACACGGCACTGACAATGCGGCCCGGCCCCTTGCCGGGACCGGGCCGAAGGCGGTGGGCGGGCCGGGTCAGGCCCAGAGGGCGCTGCCCCAGCGGGTCAGGATCAGCATGGCGATGATGCCGCAGTGGGTGACCGGCAGCACCCAGGTGAACTCGCCGAACAAGGAGCGCAGCCAGCGCGGGGCGGGCAGGAAGGCGTTGCGGACGTTGAACGAGGTGACGTACCAGAACATGGTGATCGTGGCGACCCAGGCCAGCGAGCACCACAGGCACAGCGCGTTGATCCGGTACAGGGACTGGAACTGGAGCCAGGTGACGAAGCAGACGCCGAAGAGGCAGCCGAAGTTGAAGGTCAGCCAGTACCAGCGCGGGAAGCGGGCGTGGGCCAGCAGGCTCATGCCGACGCAGATCACGATGCCGTAGCAGACGAGACCGAGCATCGGGTTGGGGAAGCCGAAGGCGGCGGCCTGCTTGCTCTCCATCACGCTGCCGCAGGAGACCACCGGGTTCATGCTGCAACCGGGGGTGAAGGTCTTGCCCGCGACCTTGTACTCGAGGATCTTGAACTTGTCGAGCGTGATCACCCAGGCGGCCAGCAGTCCGGCCGCGCCGGTGATGACCAGAAGCAGGGCGAAGGCGCGGCTGCCGCCCACCGAGCGGCCGTCGGCGGTGCGGTCGGGACCGGACACCGCGGAGACGTCGTTGACTGTCGTCTTGCTCATCACGCCGATTCCGTCACTTGAGAGTTGGACCATCTTCGGGCACCGGCCATTGTGCCGCACCCCTGTGTGTGTCCACCGTTCGATGGACATAAGGAAGTCCGCCCGGTGGTCACGGACCGCACGGTTTTGGCCGGAACATCAAGGCCATGACAGCACACGCGAACGAATTCGCGGTGAACGTACGGGGGCTGCGCAAGCAGTACGGGGACGTGACCGCGGTGGACGGCCTGGATCTCGGCATCCGGCGCGGCGAGGTGTTCGGCCTGCTCGGACCCAATGGCGCGGGCAAGAGCACCACGGTGGAGATCCTCCAGGGCAACCGGTCACGGGACGCGGGCGAGGTCTCGGTGCTCGGCGCGGATCCGGCGAAGGGCGGCCGCGCCTGGCGGTCACGGGTCGGCATCGTCTGGCAGGACGAATCGGCACCCGCGGAGTTGACGGTCGCCGAGACCGTACGGCACTTCGCCCGCTACTACCCGCGCCCCCGCGACCCCGAAGAGGTCATCCGCCTGGTCGGCCTGGAGGCGAAGAGGCACAGCCGGGTCAAGGGCCTGTCCGGCGGCCAGCGCCGCCGCCTCGACGTGGCGCTCGGCGTGATCGGCGGCCCCGAGCTGCTGCTCCTGGACGAGCCCACCACCGGCTTCGACCCGGCCGCCCGGCGCCGGTTCTGGGACCTGATCCGGCTGCTCGCCGACGAGGGCACCACGATCCTGCTGACCACCCACTACCTGGAGGAGGCCGAGCACCTGGCCCACCGGCTGGCGGTGGTCGCCCGTGGCCGGACGGTCGCCGAGGGCACCCCGGCCGAATTGCGCGAACGGTACGGCTCCGACGCCACCGTCACCTGGACCGACACCGACGGCACACCGCGCGCGGAACGCACCGCCACCCCCACCAGGACCGTCGCCGCCCTGACGCACCGCTTCGACGGCGAGATCCCCGGCCTGACCGTCACCCGCCCCACCCTGGAGGACGTCTACCTCCGGCTGACCGGCCAGGAGGCCGCCCGATGAGCACGACGACGGCCGCACCACCGGCCACCCGCGACACGGCCGGCGCCCTGCCCGGCGCCTGGCGGACCGGGCTGCTGCGCGGCGGCCTGGAGATCCGGCAGTTCTTCCGGCTGCGCGAGCAGGTGGTGTTCACCTTCGCCTTCCCGGTGGTCCTCCTGTTCCTGTTCGCGTCGATCTTCCACGCGCGGGTCGGCCACTCCGGGGTCACCGCCTCCCAGCTCTACGTCCCCGCGATGACCGCCTCCGGCATCATGTCGACCAGCTTCCAGTCGCTCGGCATCTCCATCGCCGTCGAACGCGACGAGAAGGTGCTGCGCCGGCTGCGCGGCACCCCGATGCCACCGGCCGCCTACTTCCTGGGCAAGCTCTGGATGGTTCTGTTCACCGGCCTGCTGGAGACCGCGCTCCTGCTCACCGTCGGGGTGCTCTGCTACGGCGTCCATCTGCCCGCCGACCCCGGGCGCTGGCTGAACCTCTGCTGGATCTTCGTGCTCGGCCTCACCGCCTGCGCCCTGCTCGGCATCGCGATCAGCTCCGTGCCGAAGTCGGCGAAAAGCGCCGGCTCCGTCGTCGTGCTGCCCTTCCTGGTGCTCCAGTTCGTCTCCGGGGTCTACATCTCCGTGGACGCCATCCCGCATTGGCTGCTCGACATCGGCGCCCTGTTCCCGCTGAAGTGGATGTGCCAGGGGCTGCGCGGGGTGTTCCTGCCCGACTCGGCCAGGGTCCTGGAGCAGGCGGGGAGCTGGGAGTTCGGGCGGATCGCGCTGGTGCTGGCCGCGTGGTGTGCCGGAGGATTGGCGCTGTGTCTGCTGACCTTCCGGTGGAAGAACCGGCGCGACGGATGACCGGCGCACGGGCCGCGCGGCCCACGGCCGGGGACACGCACGCCTGGGACCGCACGATCCGGTTCTGGGACGCGTACTTCGCCGTGGCCTGGGCGGGCACGCTCGCCTTCGTGCTCGACGCGCCGGGCCCGGCCGCGCCGGTCCGGGCCGTCGCCGCGGGACTGCTGGTGCCGCTCGTGCCCTGGTATCTGGCGGTGGGCAGGCGGCTGTTGCAGCAGGACCCGCCCGACGAGCGGCGCGCGCTGTGCTACCTGGCCGGGGCCATCGCCCTGTTCCTGCCGGCCGCCGTCCTGGTCGACCAGTCCCGGCTGATGGCCTACGCGCTGGTCCCGCAGTGCTTCATGGCGCTGCGGATGCGCTGGGCCCTGGTCAGCGTGACCGTCGTCAACCTGGTGCCGGTCTCCGGCTGGGCGCTGCTGTGGCGGCCGGCCTGGCCGGACCTGTTCGCCAACGCCCTGTTCGCCGTCGTCACCCTGGCCTTCTCGCTGGTGATCGGCGGCTGGATCATGCGGATCATCGAGCAGAGCGCCGAACGGGCCGGGCTGATCGCCGAGTTGGAGGCGAGCCGGCACGAGATCTCCCGGCTGTCCGTCGCCCACGGCGCCCTCGCCGAGCGCGAACGGCTGGCACGGGAGATCCACGACACCCTCGCCCAGGGCTTCACCAGCCTGCTGATGCTGGTCCAGGCCGTGGACGCGGAACTCGACGGCGACCCCGCGCAGGTCCGCCGCCATCTCGCGCTGATGGAGGACACGGCCCGCCGCAACCTCGCCGAGGCCCGCGCCCTGGTCGCCGGTGGCGCCCCCGCCGATCTGGCCGGGGCCAGCCTCCCGGACGCCCTGGAACGCCTCGCCGTCCGGCACGCGGCGGCCCTTGAGGTGACCGGCCCGGTGCGGCCTCTCTCCCCCGGCATCGAGGTCGTGGCCCTGCGCGCCTGCCAGGAAGCGCTCACCAATGCCCGTAAGCACGCCGGGAGTTCGGCCACCGTCGAGGTACGGCTCGACTACGCCGACGTGACCCTCACCCTCCTCGTCCGCGACGACGGCCGGGGCTTCGACCCCGCCGCCGCGCTGGGCGGATACGGTCTGGCGGGGCTGCGGGCCCGCGCCGCCGAGGTGGGCGGCACCGCGACGGCGCGCAGCGCCCCCGGCGCCGGTACGACCGTGAGCGTACGACTGCCCGTGCCCGCCGGGGTGGCATCCACCGTGAGGAGTGAGACCGCGTGATCCGGATCGTCCTGGCCGACGACCATCCTGTCGTACGGGAGGGACTGCGCGCGATGCTCAGCGCGGAGCCCGACCTCGACGTGGTCGGGGACGCGGCGAGCGGGCCCGCGGCGGAGGCGCTGGCAGCCGCACTGCGGCCGGACATCGTGCTGATGGACCTGCGGATGCCGGGCGGCGACGGGGTCGACTCCATCGTGCGGCTGACAGCGGCAGGACTGCCGTGCCGGGTGATCGTGCTCACCACGTACGAGACGGACCGGGACATCCTGCGGGCCGTGGAGGCGGGCGCGGCCGGCTATCTGCTCAAGGATCTCCCCCGCCGCGAACTCGCCGACGCGGTACGGGCCGCCGCGCGCGGCGAGACGATCCTCGCCCCCTCCGTCGCCGCCCGGCTGGTCGACCAGTTGCGCAGCAAGCCGGAACGCCCCCGGCTGTCCGACCGCGAGAGGGCGGTCCTGGCCCTGGTCGCCGACGGCTGCACCAACGCCGAGATCGGACGGCGGCTGTACATCGGCGAGTCGACGGTGAAGACGCATCTGCTGCGGATCTTCGGCAAGCTGGGCGTGACGGACCGGACGGCGGCGGTCACGAGCGCGCTGCGGCACGGGCTGCTGGAGCAGTGAAGCAGGGCGCCGGGGATGCCCCCGGCGCCCTGCACGCCGGCTGTCGGCCGCTAGCCGAGCCGCGACTCCAGTTCCGCCACGATCTCGTTGACGCCGATCGCGGTCTGCTCGCCGGACTCCATGTCCTTGAGCTGGACGACGCCCTCGGCCAGGTCGCGCTCGCCGGCGACGAGGGTGTAGCGGGCGCCCGAGCGGTTGGCGTTCTTCATCGCGCCCTTGAGCCCCTTGCCGCCGAACGCGAAGTCCGCCGCGATGCCCACCTTGCGCAGCTCGGTGACCTTGGCGAACAGCACGCGGCGGGCCTCCTCGCCGAGCGGGACGGCGTACACCGAGGTGGTGGACGGGAGGTCCAGCCGCACGCCCTCGGCCTCCAGCGCGAGGACCGTGCGGTCGACGCCGAGGGCCCAGCCGACGGAGGGCAGCGCGGGACCGCCGATCATCTCGGACAGGCCGTCGTACCGGCCGCCGCCGCCCACCGCGGACTGCGAGCCGAGTCCGTCGTGCACGAACTCGAAGGTGGTGCGCGTGTAGTAGTCCAGGCCGCGGACCAGCTTCGGGTCGTCCTCGAAGGCCACGCCGGCCGCCGTGATCAGCTCGCGGACCTCCTCGTGGTACGCCTTGCAGGCGTCGCACAGGTAGTCGCGCAGCAGCGGGGCGCCGGTGAGCTGCTTCTGCACCGACTCGCGCTTGTCGTCCAGGACGCGCAGCGGGTTGATCTCGGCGCGCCGCAGCGTGTCCTCGTCGAGGTCGAGGCCGCGCAGGAAGTCCTGGAGCGCGGCCCGGTACACCGGCCGGCACTCCTTGTCGCCCAGGCTGTTGAGCAGGATGCGGAAATTCCGCAGGCCCAGCGAGCGGTACGCCTGGTCGGCCAGGATGATCAGCTCGGCGTCCAGCGCCGGGTCCTCCGCGCCGATCGCCTCGGCGCCGACCTGGGAGAAGTGGCGGTAACGGCCCTTCTGCGGGCGCTCGTAGCGGTAGTACGAGCCGGAGTACCAGAGCTTGACCGGGAGGTTGCCGGTCTTGTGCAGGTTGGCCTCCAGGGCCGCGCGCAGCACGGAGGCCGTGCCCTCGGGGCGCAGGGCGAGCTTGTCGCCGCCCTTGGTCTCGAAGGCGTACATCTCCTTGGTGACGATGTCGGTGGACTCGCCCACACCGCGCGCGAACAGCTCGACGTTCTCGAAGCCGGGGGTCTCGATGTAGCCGTAGCCGGAGCCGCGCAGCGGGGCGGCGATCGCCTCGCGGACCGCCAGGTACGTCGCGGAGTCCGGCGGGATCAGGTCGTAGGTGCCCTTGGGGGCCTGGAAGGTGCTCACGGAAGCTCTCTCGTCACATTCCTCGTCGGGGAGCCGCGGGGGCTCCCTGGCCGGCGGCCACTTCCCGCAGATAGGGGTTGGTGGCGCGCTCGCGGCCGATGGTCGTCTGGGGGCCGTGGCCGGACAGGACCACGGTGGAGTCGTCGAGCGGCAGGCACACGCGTGCCAGCGACCCGAGCATGTCCGCCATGGAGCCGCCCGGCAGGTCGGTGCGTCCGATGGAGCCGGCGAACAGCAGATCCCCGGAGAAGAACACCGACGGTACGTCGGCGCTCTCGGGCATCCGGAAGGTCACCGACCCCTTGGTATGGCCCGGCGCGTGCGCGACGGAGAACTCCAGGCCGGCCAGGTCCAGCTTCGCCCCGTCGGCCAGCTCCCGGACGTCGTCGGGCTCGCCCACGGTCAGCTCGCCCATGAGGGGCATGCCGATGGAGCGGCCGAGCGCCTTCTCCGGGTCGCTCATCATGTAGCGGTCCGCGGGGTGGATCCAGGCGGGCACGTCATGGGCGCCGCACACGGGGACGACCGAGGCCACATGGTCGATGTGGCCATGGGTGAGGACGACGGCGACGGGCTTGAGCCGATGCTTCCTCAGCGCTTCCTCGACTCCCTCGGCGGCCTGGTGGCCGGGGTCGATGATCACGCACTCCTCACCGGCGGCGGGGGCGACGAGATAGCAGTTCGTCCCCCAGGCCCCGGCGGGGAACCCGGCAATCAGCACGATCGTCCTTCGTTTCATCGGTCGGCAGGCGGTGACAAGGCGGCCTCGGCCGCACTCAGAGCCTACCGGCGCTGCCGTTTCCTCAGCGAACCCATATACGGTACGGGGCTACACGCAGTGGTCGGCCCACGAGGACGCACGCGTACCGCTCGACACACGACACGCATGAGGAGAAAACCCGGTGGTCAGCCAGGAGCAGCGGCGGCGTCAGCTCGCCCGGGAGAAGTTCTTGCGGCAGCAGCAGCGACGCACCGAGTCACGGCGCAAGGCCCGCGTGCGCAACTCCGCGATCGCGTCGGTAGTGGGCGTGGTCGTGATCGGCAGTGTGGTGCTCTACACGACCCATGCGCTGAGCGGCGACGGCAAGAAGACCGACGCCGGTGCCAAGACGACGCCGAGCGCGTCCACCAAGCCGAGCAAGGCGCCGGACCCGTGCCAGAAGCCGGCGGCGGGCTCGGTGAAGAAGCTCAGCTGGAAGAAGGAGCCGGCGATGACGATCGACACGTCGGCGAAGTACACGATGAACCTCGCCACGACGTGCGGTGACATCCCGATCACGCTGAAGACGTCGGCCGCCCCGCACACGGTCAACTCCTTCGACTTCCTCGCGGGCAAGGGCTTCTTCGACCACACCAAGTGCCACCGCCTGACCACGCAGGGCATCTACGTGCTCCAGTGCGGCGACCCGCAGGGCACCGGCATGGGCGGTCCCGGCTACACGCTGCCGGACGAGAACCTGAAGGACGCCAGCCTGAAGAAGAACACCTACCCGGCGGGCACGGTGGCGATGGCCAACACCGGCCAGAAGCACACCGGCGGCAGCCAGTTCTTCCTGGTCTACAAGGACAGCCCGCTGCCGCCCCAGTACACGCCGTTCGGCACGATCTCCGCGTCCGGCATGAAGGTGCTGAACAAGATCGCGGCGGCGGGCGAGAGCACCGGGCAGGGTGACGGTGCCCCGAACGCGACCGTTGTGATCAACAAGGCGACGGTCACCAAGTCCTGAGGCCGGCCAGGGCCGTCGGCGCAATTTCGGTCGCGCTGGATGCGGACAGGGAACCCGCTGGTCGCCTATGTTGGCCGTGACGAAACTGTGGTGGATGTCCGGGGGCGCTGAGGCACCCCGCAGGCATCATGTGGAGGAGGCGCTGTGAGCAGCGACCCGTGGGGCCGCGTCGACGAGACGGGGACCGTGTACGTGCGTACGGCCGACGGCGAGCAGGTCGTCGGATCCTGGGCGGCCGGCTCCCCTGAGGAGGCGCTGGCCTACTTCGAGCGCAAGTACGAGGGCCTGGTTGTCGAGATCGGCCTCCTCGAGAAGCGAGTGCGGACCACCGACCTGTCGGCGAAGGACGCCCAGGCCGCCATCGACCATCTGCGCGAGCAGGTGGACGCGCACCACGCGGTCGGCGATCTGGACGCGCTGCGTGGCCGCCTCGACAAGCTCGTGGAGACGGTCGAGGCGCGCCGCGAGGAGCGCAAGGTCCAGCGGGCCAAGCAGTCCGACGAGGCCCGCAAGGCCAAGGAGGACCTGGTCGCCGAGGCGGAGCGGCTGGCGCAGTCCGACCAGTGGCGGGCCGCGGGTGAGCGGCTGCGGGCGCTGGTGGACACCTGGAAGGGGCTGCCGCGTCTGGACCGCAAGTCCGACGACGAGCTGTGGCACCGCTTCTCGCACGCCCGGTCGGCGTTCTCCAAGCGCCGCAAGGCGCACTTCGCGCAGCTGGACGCGCAGCGCGAGGACGCCCGCCGGATCAAGGAGCGGCTGGTCGCCGAGGCCGAGTCGCTGTCCGGGTCCACGGACTGGGGTCCGACGGCGGCCCGCTACCGCGATCTGATGGCGGAGTGGAAGGCCGCGGGGCGTGCCCAGCGCGAGCACGAGGACGACCTGTGGAACCGCTTCCGCGGCGCCCAGGACGTGTTCTTCGCCGCCCGCAGCTCGGTGTTCGCCGAGCGGGACGCGGAGCAGGCGGAGAACCTGAAGCTCAAGGAGGAGCTGGCCGAGGAGGCCGAGAAGCTGCTGCCGATCGGCGATCTGAAGGCCGCGCGTGCCGCCTTCCGTTCGATCAACGAGCGCTGGGAGGCCATCGGTCACGTCCCGCGGGACGCGCGCCCGAAGGTCGAGGGCCGGATGCACGCGGTCGAGCGGGCGATCCAGGAGGCCGAGGAGGCCGAGTGGCGCCGGACGAACCCGGAGGCGCGGGCGCGCGCCGAGGGTCTGACCGGCCAGCTCCAGGCCGCCGTGGACAAGCTCCGGGGGCAGATCGAGCAGGCCCGCGCCCAGGGCAACAACGCGAAGGCCGACAAGCTCCAGAAGGAGCTGGAGGGCCGCCAGGCACTTCTGGACCAGGCTCTGAAGGGCCTCCAGGAGTTCGGCGGCTGATTCCCCCGTTGCCGGTGTGAAAGGGCCCCGTACGCGCGTACGGGGCCCTTTCCGGGTTTACGGCGCGGTGGCCGCGGTGGTTACGACCGGGTGCGTCCCGAGGTCACGCGGTACACGTCGTACACGCCCTCCACACCGCGCACGGCCTTCAGGACGTGGCCGAGGTGCTTGGGGTCGCCCATTTCGAAGGTGAAGCGGGAGGTGGCGACGCGGTCGCGGGAGGTCTGGACGGCGGCCGACAGGATGTTGACGTGCTGGTCGGACAGCACGCGGGTGACGTCCGAGAGCAGCCGGGAGCGGTCCAGGGCCTCCACCTGGATGGCGACCAGGAAGACCGAGGACTGGGTCGGGGCCCACTCGACGTCGAGGATGCGCTCGGGCTCGCGGGACAGCGACTCCACGTTGAGGCAGTCGCTGCGGTGCACGGAGACGCCGCTGCCGCGGGTGACGAAGCCGATGATCGGGTCGCCGGGCACGGGCGTGCAGCAGCGGGCCAGCTTGACCCACACGTCGTCGACGCCCTTGACCACGACGCCGGGGTCGGCGCTGGAGCGGCGCTTGCGGCGGCCGCGGGACGGCGGGACCGACTCGTCGATCTCCTCGGTGGCGGCCTCCTCGCCGCCGAGGGCCTGCACCAGCTTCTGCACGATGTTCTGCGCGGAGACATGGCCCTCGCCTATCGCCGCGTACAGGGCGGAGATGTCCGAGTAGCGCATCTCGTGCGCGAGCGTGATCAGGGAGTCGCCGTTGAGGATGCGCTGGATCGGCAGGTTCTGCTTGCGCATGGCCCGCACGATGGCGTCCTTGCCCTGCTCGATCGCCTCGTCCCGGCGCTCCTTGGAGAACCAGGCGCGGATCTTGTTGCGCGCCCGCGGCGACTTGACGAAGCCGAGCCAGTCGCGGGAGGGCGCGGCGCCGGGCGCCTTGGAGGTGAAGACCTCCACCAGGTCGCCGTTGTCCAGGGTGGATTCCAGCGGTACGAGGCGGCCGTTGACCCGCGCTCCTATGGTGCGGTGGCCGACCTCGGTGTGCACGGCGTAGGCGAAGTCCACCGGGGTGGCGCCGGCCGGGAGCGCTATGACGTCGCCCTTGGGCGTGAAGACGAAGACCTCGTTGCGCGACAGGTCGAAACGCAGGGACTCCAGGAACTCGCCGGGGTCCTCGGTCTCCTTCTGCCAGTCGAGCAACTGCCGCAGCCACGCCATGTCGTTGATGGCGTCCTTGTCCTTGCCGGTCGTCCTCGGCGCGTCGGTGCGCACCTTGGAGGCGCCGGCGACGGCCTCCTGCTTGTACTTCCAGTGCGCGGCGATGCCGTACTCGGCGCGGCGGTGCATGTCGAAGGTGCGGATCTGGAGTTCGACGGGCTTGCCGTTGGGGCCGATCACCGTGGTGTGCAGCGACTGGTACATGTTGAACTTGGGCATCGCGATGTAGTCCTTGAACCGGCCGGGGACCGGGTTCCATCGCGCGTGCACGGTGCCGAGGGCGGCGTAGCAGTCGCGGACCGTGTCGACCAGGACGCGGATGCCCACCAGGTCGTAGATCTCCGCGAAGTCGCGGCCGCGGACGATCATCTTCTGGTAGACGCTGTAGTAGTGCTTCGGGCGGCCGGTGACGGTCGCCTTGATACGGGCGGCGCGCAGGTCGGACTGGACCTCGTCGGTCACTATGGCGAGGTATTCGTCGCGCTTGGGCGCCCGTTCGGCCACCAGGCGGACGATCTCGTCGTACATCTTGGGGTAGAGGATCGCGAAGGCGAGGTCCTCCAGTTCCCACTTGATGGTGTTCATGCCCAGGCGGTGGGCGAGCGGCGCGTAGATCTCCAGGGTCTCGCGCGCCTTCTTCTCCTGCTTCTCGCGCTTGAGGTAGCGCATGGTGCGCATGTTGTGCAGGCGGTCGGCGAGCTTGATGACCAGGACGCGGGGGTCCTTGGCCATGGCGACGACCATCTTGCGCACGGTCTCGGCCTGCGCGGCCTCGCCGAACTTGACCTTGTCGAGCTTGGTGACGCCGTCGACGAGGAGGGCGACGACGTCGCCGAAGTCGCGGCGCAGGTCCTCCAGGCCGTACTCGGTGTCCTCGACCGTGTCGTGCAGCAGGCCCGCCATCAGCGTGGCCGGGTCCATGCCCAGCTCGGCGAGGATGGTGGTGACCGCGAGCGGGTGCGTGATGTACGGGTCGCCGCTCTTGCGCTTCTGGCCGCGGTGCCAGCGCTCGGCGACCTGGTAGGCGCGTTCGATCTGGCGGAGGGTGGAGTTCTCGATCTTCGGATCGTTGCTGCGCACTATCCGCAGCAGCGGCTCCAGGACCGGGTTGTACGGGTTCGCGCGCTGGACGCCGAGGCGGGCGAGGCGGGCGCGGACGCGGTTGGAGGAGCCGGAGCGGCCGGGCTGCACGGCGGGCGGGCGCACCACGGGGGGCTGGGCCGGGCGCTCGGCGGGGGTCGCCGGTTTGGGGCGCGCGGACTCCGCGGACTTCTCGACGGGCGCGGACGGGGCATGCTCGACCGCCCCGCGGGTGTCGTTCGTGGCGGTCGACACGTTCGGCGCGGGCTTGGCCGCGGGCGCCGAGGCGGGCTCGGGCTTGGCGGCGGTCAGTGGCTGGGCCTCGTCTGGCAAGAGGGCTCCTCGTGCGCGTTCCGGGTCCCCCGGTCAGGCTCCGGAGACCCCATGGTAGCGATCCCGCCGCCGCGGATCGCCCGCAGGCGGAACGCAGGGACCGAGTACCCGTGTAACGCCAGGGGTGCGCAGGAGATTCCGGGAGGTGGCCGGGCGGTGATGTCCGGGGGCGGGCCGGGCGCCGGGAAGGGCGGGGAAACGCCGTACGGCCGCCTCGGCGGCGTGCCGGGGCGGCCGTACGGTGTTGTCGGCGGGGGCTCGCTCAGACCTGGAGGAGGGCCTGCAGGGGGGCTCCGGCGAGGGGCGGCTCCAGGCGGGTGCGGGCGCCGAGGAAGCCCAGCTCCATCAGGACCGCGAGGCCCGCGACCTCGGCGCCGGCGCGCTGGATGAGGTGGATCGCCGCCTCGGCGGTGCCACCGGTGGCCAGCACGTCGTCCACGATCAGGACGCGGTCGCCACCGGTCAGGTCCTCGGCGTGGACCTCGATCTCGGCCGAGCCGTACTCCAGGTCGTACGCCTGGCGCAGGGTGGCGCCGGGCAGCTTGCCGGCCTTGCGGACCGGGATGAAGCCCAGGCCCGCGCGGACGGCGACCGGGGCGCCGAGGATGAAGCCGCGGGCCTCCAGGCCGACGATCTTCGTGGCGCCGGTGCTCGTGGCGATGCCGGCGAGCGTGTCGGTGAGGGCGGTGAACGCGGCGGGGTCCGCCAGCAGCGGCGTGATGTCCTTGAACATCACGCCCGGCTCCGGGTAGTCCGCGACATCGCGGATGCGGCTGAGCAGCAGCTCCTGGATGTCGGTCATCGGCGCTTGCCCGCCTGCCGGCCGCGGCCCCGGCCGCGGGGGGAGGGCTGGTTGCGCGGGCCGACCACGGCGGGCGCGGCGTCCTCGGCGTCGCCGCCCGCGGTGGCGGGACCGGCCTCCGAAGCGGCCTGGGCGCGCTTGGCCATGATCCGCTTGGTGAGCGCCTTCATCGCGGGCTCGCGCTCCTTGAGGTCGGCGACGAGCGGGGTGGCGATGAAGATCGAGGAGTACGCACCGGCCGCGAGGCCGACGAACAGCGACAGCGAGATGTCGTTGAGGTCACCGGCACCGAGGAAGCCGCCGCCGATGAACAGCAGGCCGGCGACCGGCAGCAGGGCGACGACCGTGGTGTTGATGGAGCGGACCAGGGTGCCGTTGATCGACCGGTTGGCGATCTCGCTGTAGGTGAAGCGGGTCTGCTTGGTGATGTCCTTCGTCTGCTCCTTGAGGCTGTCGAAGACGACGACCGTGTCGTAGAGCGAGTAACCGAGGATGGTCAGCAGACCGATGATGGTGCCGGGCGAGACCTCGAAGCCGACCAGGGCGTAAATACCGGTCGTGATGGTGATGTCGTGGATCAGGGCGACCAGGGCCGCGACGGCCATGCGCCACTCGAAGGCGATGGCCAGGTAGATCACGACGAGCACCATGAAGATCGCCAGGCCCTCCCAGGCCTTGTCGGCGATCTCCTGGCCCCAGCTCGGGCCGACCAGGTCGGCGGCGAGCTTCTCGGGGTCGAGCTTCAGGTCCTTGGCCAGGCTCTGCTTGACCTGGTCGGACTTGGCGGTGTCCAGGCCGGCGACCTGGATGCGCAGGCTGCCGTTGCCGAGCTTCTGCACGACGGCCTCGTGGCCCGAGGCGTCTTTGGCGTACGTCTCCGCCTGGGCGACCGAGACGTTCATGCTGGTCGGCGTGGTGAAGACGGCACCGCCCTGGAAGTCGATGCTCATGTTCAGGCCGCGCACCGCCAGGCCGAGGATGGCCGTGATGGTGATCAGGATGGAGACGCCATACCAGATCTTGCGCTTGCCGATGAAGTCGTAGCTGATCTCGCCGCGGTGCAGCCGGGCGCCGATGGTGCCGAGTTTCGACATCGCTCACGCCTCCTTCGGGTCGACAGGGCCGGCCGGACCGGCGGGACGGCGGGTGCGGCGCAGCGGCGGATTGACGCCGAGACTCTTCGGGTCGAGTCCGGACCACTTGTTGCCGCCCGCGAAGAACTTGCGGCGGGCGAGCAGCGTCATCAGCGGCTTGGTGAACAGGAAGACCACGACCACGTCAAGCAGGGTGGTCAGGCCCAGCGTGAACGCGAAGCCCTGGACCTTGCCGACGGTCACGATGAACAGGACGGCGGCGGCGAGGAAGGACACGAAGTCGGAGACCAGGACGGTGCGCCGGGCGCGCGGCCAGGCGCGCTCGACGGCGGGGCGCAGCGAGCGGCCCTCGCGGATCTCGTCCCGGATGCGTTCGAAGTAGACGATGAACGAGTCGGCTGTGATGCCGATGGCGACGATGGCGCCGCAGACGGCCGGCAGGTTCAGCGCGAAGTGGATGGTCGGGCCGAGCAGCGACATGATCACGTAGGTGAGGATCGCGGAGACCATCAGGGACGCCACGGCGATGAGCGACAGCCCGCGGTAGTAGAACACCAGGTAGATGATCACGAGGGCGAGGCCGATCGCGCCGGCGAGGAGACCGGCGTGCAGCTGCTGGCCGCCGAGCGCGGCGGTCACCGTGGTGACGCTCGACTCCTTGAAGGACAGCGGGAGCGCGCCATACGACAGCATGTTGGCGAGGCTCTGGGCGTCCTGCTGGTTGAAGCTGCCCGAGATCTCGGCCTGGCCGCCGGTGATGGCGGTCTGGACGTACGGGTGGGAGACGACCTGGTCGTCGAGGACGATCGCGAACTCGTTCTGCGGGGTGGTCTTCTGCGTCAGCTGGCCGGTGATGTCGGCGAACTTCTTGGCGCCCTTGGAGTCGAAGGTCATCTGGACCTGCCAGCCGCTCGCGCCCTGGGTGTCGAAGACGGCCTGCGCCTTCTTCACGTCCTGGCCGTCGACGGCGACGGGGCCGAGCAGGAACTTGCTCCAGATCTTGCCGTCCTTGCCGCAGGCGACGGTCGACTCACCGGGCTTGGCGCCCTGCCCCGCGCTGTTCTGCGCGGAGGGCTTGGTGCAGTCGAGGGCCGCGTAGCGCGCCTGGAGGTCGGAGGAGCCCTTGTTCCCGGAGGGGGACGGCGAGGGCGAGGTGCTGGCGCCGGGGGTCGTGGACCCGGTCGCGGACGGCGACGGGGAGGTCTTCTTCAGCGCGTCGGTGACGGCGCGGCCCTGAGTGGTCGCGGACGCCGAGGGGCTGCTGGACCCGGTGGCCTTCTGCGAGCCGGTGGACGCGCTCGGTGAGGGGCTGCTGGAGGCGCCCGGAGAGGGGCTGCCGCCCTTGGTGGCGCTCGGGCTGGGCTGGCCGGTGGCGCCCTGGGCCTCCCGCTGCAGGACGGGGCGGAAGTACAGCTTGGCGGTGGTGCCGACCTGCTGCTGTGCCTCCTTGGAGTTCGTGCCCCGCGGAATGTTGACGATGATGTTGCGATCGCCCTGGGTCTGGACTTCCGCCTCCGACACGCCAAGACCGTTGACACGGCGGTTCATGATGTCGACCGCGGTGTCCATGTTGGTCTTGTTGATCGCGTTGGGCTGGCCCGGCTGGTTGACCGCCGTCAGCGTGATGCTGGTGCCGCCGGCAAGGTCGATACCGAGACGGGGGGTGGTGTGCCCTGAGGCGAACATTCCGCCGGTGAGCGCCACGATGGCGATCAGGATCAGGGCCAGTGAGCGCCCTGGTTTGCCCTGGGCGCTCGAGCTCCGGCCCTTCTTAGGTGCTGCCACCTTCTCGTACTCCCTCTCGGGCCGCCCCGCGCCCGGTCGGCGCTCGGCGGCCATGACATGGTGTCGGGCTCCCCGTGCGGGAAACAGACGCGCCCGGTGGTGCGCGGGGCGTGATTATGCCGTCTCGCGCACCACCGGGGCGTGACTACTTCGCGTCGGAGTCGCCGTCGGTCTTCTTCGGCTGGTCCTCCGTCGTGGCCTCGGCGGCCCCGGACTCGCCGGCGGTGTCCTCGTCGGCGTCCTTCTTACCGAGGTCGATCTTGTCGTCGGAGGCGGCGGCAGCGGCGGCAGATCCGTCGGTCTCGTCGGTCTCGGTGAGGGAGGAGGCGTCGTCCGGGACGATGTCGGCGTCGGACTTCAGGTCGTGCTCGATGCCGTGCACGATGCGGTTGTACTCGTCGTCGGTGAGGACGGCGCCGATCGCGTTCTTCGCGAAGAGGAGGTCCACGCCGGGAGCGGCGTCGAGGAGGACGGTGTCCTCGTTGATCTCCTTGACCGTCGCGTACATTCCCCCGATCGTGCGGACACCGGATCCGGGCTGCATCTCATTGCGCATCTGCGCGGCCTGCTGCTGCTTCTTCTTGGCAGAGCGCGTCATCAGGAACATGGCCGCGATGAGCACGATGAACGGGAGAAGGGTATACGGGTTCACGGGACGGGATTTCCTTCGCGCGACCGCGACGGAGAGCGGCCTTTTCGGGGATGGGGGTGTGTCGGCGCCGCCCACAAGGGCGGCATCGGCGGAGTCTAAGCGAGTCCGCGCACATGGAACAACGCCCAGCATGGCACCTGGGTTCCGCACCGGGCCACTGCCGAAGCGGAGGGGCGCCCGGCGCCGGTGGTGTCACGTCCCGAACAGGTCCTGTTGTCCGTTTCCCGGCGCGGCGGAGCCGGGCGGGGTGAGACCGAGGTGTGTCCAGGCGGCGGGCGTGGCGACGCGGCCGCGCGGGGTGCGGGCCAGCAGTCCCTCGCGGACCAGGAAGGGTTCCGCGACCTCCTCGACGGTCTCCCGCTCCTCCCCCACCGCGACGGCCAGGGTGGACAGGCCGACGGGGCCGCCGGCGAAAAGCTTCAGCAAAGCCTCCAGGACGGCGCGGTCCAGCCGGTCCAGGCCCCGCGCGTCGACCTCGTAGACGGCGAGGGCGGCCGCGGCGATCTCCCTGGTGATCATGCCGTCCGCCTTGACCTGCGCGTAGTCGCGGACGCGGCGCAGCAGGCGGTTGGCGATGCGGGGGGTGCCGCGGGAGCGGCCCGCGATCTCGGCGGCGCCCTCGGTGTCGATGCCGACGTCCAGGAGCTGCGCGGAGCGGTGTACGACGCGCTCCAGTTCGCGCGGCTCGTAGAACTCCATGTGCGCGGTGAAGCCGAAGCGGTCGCGCAGCGGGGGCGGCAGCAGGCCGGCGCGGGTGGTGGCGCCGACCAGGGTGAACGGGGGCAGTTCGAGGGGGATGGCGGTGGCGCCGGGGCCCTTGCCGACGATGACGTCGACACGGAAGTCCTCCATCGCCATGTACAGCATCTCCTCGGCGGGCCGGGACATGCGGTGGATCTCGTCCAGGAAGAGGACTTCGCCCTCCTGGAGGGAGGAGAGGATCGCGGCGAGGTCGCCGGCGTGCTGGATGGCGGGGCCCGAGGTGATGCGGATGGGGGCGCCCATCTCGGCCGCGATGATCATCGACAGGGTGGTCTTGCCGAGGCCGGGCGCGCCGGAGAGCAGTACGTGGTCGGCGGTGGCGCCGCGCGCGCGGGCCGCCCGCAGCACCAGGTCGAGCTGTTCGCGGACCTTCTCCTGCCCGATGAACTCGCCGAGGTCCTTGGGGCGCAGGGCGGCCTCGACGGCCTGGTCCTCGCGGTCGGCGACGGAGCCCACCAGCCGCTCGGCGTCGGGTGTGTCGGCCGGGTCGTCCCAGTTCATGTGGTGTGCCTCAACAGGGGTGGGGGTCAGCGGGCGCGGTTCAGGGTCTGGAGGGCTGCCTTCAGGAGGGGGCCGACCTGGGGGGTGCCGCCCGCCGCCTCGGCCTGCGGGGCCACGGCGGTCACGGCTTCGTCGGCCTCGCGGGTGGCGTAGCCGAGGCCGATGAGGGCCGCGTGCAGCTGGTCGCGCCAGCCCTGGGTGACCGGGGCGCCGAGGGCGGGGGCGGTGCCGGTGGGAGCGCCGAGGCGGTCCTTGAGTTCGAGGAGCAGTTTCTGGGCGCCCCTCTTGCCGATGCCGGGGACCGCGGTGAGCGCCTTCTCGTCCGCGCCGGCGACGGCGCGGCGCAGGGCGTCCGGGGTGTGCACGGCGAGCATGGCCTGGGCGAGCCGGGGGCCGACGCCGCTGGCCGTCTGGAGCAGTTCGAAGACCTGGCGCGTGTCGTCGTCGGCGAAGCCGTACAGGGTCAGCGAGTCCTCGCGGACGACCAGCGAGGTGTGCAGCCGGGCGGGCTGTCCGACGCGGAGCGTGGCCAGGGTGTCCGGGGTGCACCGGACGGCCATGCCGACGCCGCCGACCTCCACCACCGCGGTGTCGGGGGTGAGCGCGGTGACCGTGCCGCTGACGGAGGCGATCATGCCGTACGGCCTTTCGTCGTGTGGGTGGTGTTGCTGGGCCAGGTTATGCGGTGGCACCGACAGCACCGCGCAGGCCCCGATGATCAAGGACCGACGGCCCTCTTCCCGTGTCACCGGCCCTTCGGCGCGTGTGCGGTGTGCAGGGCGACGGCCTGCTGGAGCCGGTTCTGGGCGGGGGCGCGCCAGATGTGGCAGATGGCGAGCGCGAGGGCGTCGGCGGCGTCGGCGGGCTTGGGCGGCGCGGCGAGCCGGAGCAGCCGGGTGACCATGGCGCCGACCTGGGCCTTGTCGGCGCGGCCCGAGCCGGTGACGGCGGCCTTGACCTCGCTGGGGGTGTGCAGCGCGACGGGGATGCCGCGGCGGGCGGCGCACAGCATGGCGACGGCGCTGGCCTGGGCGGTCCCCATGACGGTGCGCACATTGTGCTGGCTGAAGATGCGCTCCACGGCGACGAACTCCGGCCGGTGTTCGTCCAGCCACTGCTCGATGCCCCGCTCGACGGCGAGCAGTCGGTGGCTGAGCTCGGCGTCCGCGGGGGTGCGGACGACACCGACGCCGACCATGGTGAGCGGGCGCCCCGCGACCCCCTCCACCACGCCGACCCCGCACCGGGTCAGCCCCGGATCCACCCCCAGTACCCGCACCGGGTCCCCCCTCCCTGCGACTGCTCGATCACCTGTTTGTGCAGGCTATCGGGTGCCTCTGACAACGCGACGGGCCGACGGGGTGTGTCCCGTCGGCCCGTCGCGATGCTCCACGCGTTACGCGTCGACCTTCTCCATGACCTCGTCGCTCACGTCGAAGTTGGCGAAGACGTTCTGCACGTCGTCGCTGTCCTCCAGGGCGTCGATCAGCTTGAAGATCTTCTTGGCGCCCTCCTCGTCCAGCTCGACCTGCATGGTCGGGACGAAGTTGGCCTCGGCGGAGTCGTAGTCGATACCGGCCTCCTGGAGGGCGGTGCGGACCGCGACCAGGTCGGTGGCCTCGCTGAGCACCTCGAAGGACTCGCCGAGGTCGTTGACCTCCTCGGCACCGGCGTCCAGGACGGCGGCGAGCACGTCGTCCTCGGTCAGCTCGCCCTTGGGGACGATGATGACGCCCTTGCGGTTGAAGAGGTACGACACCGAGCCGGGGTCGGCCATGTTGCCGCCGTTGCGGGTCATGGCGACGCGCACGTCGGAGGCGGCGCGGTTGCGGTTGTCGGTAAGGCACTCGATGAGGACCGCGACACCGTTCGGGCCGTAGCCCTCGTACATGATCGTCTCGTAGTCGGCGCCGCCGGCCTCGAGACCGCCACCGCGCTTGATCGCGGAGTCGATGTTCTTGTTCGGGACCGACTGCTTCTTGGCCTTCTGGACGGCGTCGTAGAGCGTCGGGTTACCGTCGAGGTCCACGCCGCCCATGCGCGCGGCAACCTCGATGTTCTTGATCAGCTTCGCGAAGAGCTTGCCGCGCTTGGCGTCGATCACGGCCTTCTTGTGCTTCGTCGTAGCCCATTTAGAGTGGCCGGACATCTGCCTGTCTCCTTCGCGTTACCCATCTATGAACGAACGCCTGAGATCCTACAAGGACTCCGCGGTGGCGTTGGCGCGCACCATGTCCACGAACAGGGCGTGCACACGGTGGTCGCCCGTCAGTTCCGGGTGGAAGGATGTGGCGAGCGCGTTGCCCTGGCGGACGGCGACGATGTGACCGCCGTGCTCGGCAAGCACCTCGGCGCCCGCGCCCACGGACTCCACCCAGGGAGCGCGGATGAAGACGCCCTCCACAGGATCGCCCGCGACGCCGCGCACGTCGACCGCGGCCTCGAAGGACTCGTTCTGGCGTCCGAAGGCGTTACGGCGCACGATCATGTCGATGCCGCCTATGGTCTCCTGGCCCGAGCGCGGGTCGAGGATCTTGTCGGCCAGCATGATCATGCCCGCGCAGGTGCCGTAGACGGGCATGCCGGCGCGCACCCGCGCGCGCAGGGGCTCCATCACGCCGAACAGCACGGCCAGCTTGGAGATGGTGGTGGACTCGCCGCCGGGCAGGACGAGCGCGTCGACCTCGGCGAGTTCCTCGGGGCGCCGCACCGGCCTGGCCACGGCGTCCGCCGCGGCCAGGGCGATGAGGTGCTCCCGTACGTCGCCCTGGAGCGCCAGGACACCGATGACAGGAGTGTTCATGGGATTCGGATACCTGTGGTCCCGTGCTTACCAGCCGCGGTTCGCGTAGCGCTCGGTCTCGGGGAGGGTGTCGCAGTTGATGCCGACCATGGCCTCGCCGAGGTTGCGCGACGCGTCCGCGATGATCTTCGGGTCGTCGTAGAAGGTGGTGGCCTTCACGATGGCGGCGGCACGCTTGGCCGGGTCGCCGGACTTGAAGATGCCGGAGCCGACGAACACGCCCTCGGCGCCGAGCTGGCGCATCAGGGCCGCGTCGGCCGGGGTAGCCACGCCGCCGGCGGAGAACAGCACCACGGGGAGCTTGCCCAGCTCGGCGACTTCCTTGACCAGTTCGTAGGGGGCGCGCAGCTCCTTGGCGGCGGCGTACAGCTCGTTGTTGTCGCAGCCGCGCAGCTTGGCGATCTCGCCCTTGATCTGGCGCAGGTGGCGCACGGCCTCCACGACGTTGCCGGTGCCGGCCTCGCCCTTGGAGCGGATCATCGCGGCACCCTCGGCGATGCGGCGCAGGGCCTCGCCCAGGTTGGTGGCGCCGCACACGAACGGGGTGGTGAACGCCCACTTGTCGGAGTGGTTGACCTCGTCGGCCGGGGTGAGGACCTCGGACTCGTCGATGTAGTCCACGCCGAGGGACTGCAGGACCTGGGCCTCGACGAAGTGGCCGATGCGGGACTTGGCCATGACCGGGATGGAGACGGCGTCGATGATGCCCTCGATCATGTCCGGGTCGGACATCCGGGCCACGCCGCCGTCCTTGCGGATGTCGGCCGGGACCCGCTCCAGGGCCATGACGGCGACGGCGCCCGCGTCCTCGGCGATCTTCGCCTGCTCCGGGGTGACGACGTCCATGATGACGCCGCCCTTGAGCTGCTCGGCCATGCCGCGCTTCACGCGGGCGGTACCGGTCTCGGGAGCCTGGTTCTCGGTGGTGGACACGGGTGACCTCACTGAAGTGAAAGAGGGTTCTCTGCTGCACCGAGGAAACGCGAGCGGACCAGGCCACAGCAAGGGCCAATGGAAAGCCGGTGGCTCGTTTTCGCTGGGAATGCCAGGTGAGGGGTGGTCAGGCGGCCCGTTCCACCAGGGCGGCGGGCGGCTCGTCGTCCATCTCGAAGGCCAGTGGGAAGGGGGCGTGGCCGGCCAGCCGGAACCAGCGGACCTTGCGGTGCTCGCGCAGCCGGCGGGCGGCGCCCACGGCGTCGTTGTGGAAGCGGCGGGCCATCGGGACCCGGCGGACGGCCTCGGCCAGCTCATGGGCGGCGTCCTCGCCGCCGGGCGCCTCGCGCAGGGCCTCCACCTGGGCCGGTTCCGCGAACACCGCGCGCAGCGCCTGGCTCAGCTCGCTCTCGGCCACCTCCCGCTGCTCCTCCTCGGCCTGCCGGGCGGCGTGCGCGGCCTCGTACAGCACGATCGAGGCGGCCGGGTCGAGCACGCCGGAGGTGGCGAGTTCCTGGGCGACGGAGGCGCGGCGCAGCAGCTGGGCGTCGAGCGCGGCGCGGGCCGCGTCCATCCGTACGTGCAGCCGGTCCAGGCGGCCTGCGGTCCAGCTCAGGTAGACGCCGATCGCGAGGAGGGCGACGAGGATCCAGATGAGGGTTGCGGTCACGCGGGAAGGCTACCGGCAGCCCGTCGGCCCACCGGACGCGCGCCTGGACGGCACCTGTTTCACCCGCGCACGGGGTTTCGGCCCCGGACAAGGTCGAAGTGCCGCCCAGGGGTGAAGATTCCGCCTCGTGGCGTCGGTCCTGCCCAGAGGTCGCGGTCCCGCCCAGAGCGCCCAGGGGCGTCGGCCCCGCCCAGGGGTGCCGGCCCCGGCCAGGAACCTCGGTCCCCGCCCGGAGGTTTCGGCTCCGGACGAGGTCCAAGCCGGCACCCCGCGAGCCTCGCTCCCACCGCAGGTTTCGGCCCCGGACGAGAGCTGAGCCGGCGCCCAGCAGGCCTCAGTCCCGCGCCAGTCCGAACCGCGCCCGCAGTCCCGTCGAACGTTCGTCCGCCGCGACCGCCGTGGTGCCGTCCGTGACCGTCTCGTAGACGGAGAGGATGTCCGCGCCGACCGTGGACCAGTCGAAGCGCCGTACATGGGCGCTGCCGCGGGCGCGCAGCGCGGCCCGGCGCTCCGGGTCGGCGAGCAGCCGTACGGCGGCGTCGGCGAGCGCGTCGGCGTCCTCGTTGGCGAAGATCTCGCCCGCTCGGCCCTCGTCGAGGACCTGCACGAAGGCGTCGAGGTCGGAGGCGAGCACGGGGGCGCCCGCCGACATGGCCTCGACCAGGATGATGCCGAAGCTCTCACCGCCGGTGTTGGGCGCCACGTACACGTCCACGCTGCGCAGCAGGCGTGCCTTGTCCTCGTCGCTGACCATGCCGAGGAACTCCACCCGCGAGCGCAGTGGCGCGGGCAGGTTCTCGACGGCCGCCTCCTCGTCGCCGCGGCCCGCGACCAGCAGCCGTGCGCCGGGCCGCGCGGCCAGGATCTTCGGCAGAGCCCTCATCAGCACGGGCAGGCCCTTGCGGGGCTCGTCGATACGGCCGATGAAGCCGATCGTCTCCCCCTGCCACTCGGGTTTCGGCTCCGCCTCGGCGAAGAAGTCGACGTCGACGCCGTTGGGGATGACCACCGCGTCCCCGCCCAGGTGCTCCACCAGCGTGCGCCGGGCGTACTCGCTCACCGCGATCCGGGCGCTGATCTTCTCCAGGGCGGCCTGGAGGATCGAGTACGCGGCGATCATCGCCCGCGAGCGCGGGTTGGAGGTGTGGAAGGTGGCCACGATCGGGCCCTGCGCCGCCCAGCAGGTGAGCAGGCCCAGCGAGGGCGAGGTCGGCTCGTGGATGTGCACCACGTCGAAGGCGCCGTCGTGCAGCCAGCGCCGCACCCGCGCGGCCGACAGGAAGCCGAAGTTCAGCCGGGCCACCGAGCCGTTGTACGGCACCGGGACCGCGCGGCCCGCCGAGACGACGTACGGCGGCAGCGGGGTGTCGTCGTCGGCCGGGGCCAGCACCGAGACCTCGTGGCCGAGGCGGATGAAGTACTCGGCGAGGTCGCGGATGTGGAACTGGACGCCACCGGGCACGTCCCAGGAGTACGGGCAGACGATCCCGATTCTCACGCGGGTCCCTTCGCGGGGTCGAGGTCGGCGAGCCACAGCCGCTGGAGCATGTGCCAGTCCTCCGGGTGCTCGGCGATCCCGGTGGCGAAGGCGTCGGCCAGGGCCTGGGTCATGACGGACGTCTTCTCGGCACGGGTGCCCGACGCGGGCACTTCGAGCGGGGGATGGACCCGGCCCCGCATGACCGGCGAGTCGTCGTACCAGAGGGTGACCGGCAGCAGCAGGGCGCCGGTGTGCTGGGCGAGCAGGGCGGGGCCGGCGGGCATCCGGGCCTTCTCGCCGAAGAAGTCGACCTCGACGCCGGAGGCGGACAGGTCCCGGTCCGCGACCAGGCAGACCAGACCGCCGTCGCGCAGCCTGCGGGCCAGGGTGCCGAAGGCGGAGCCGCCGCTGTGCGGCAGCACCTCCATGCCGAGGCCCTCGCGGTAGGCGACGAAGCGGTCGTAGAGCGTCTCGGGCTTGAGGCGTTCGGCGACCGTGGTGAACGGGGTGCCCAGCGCCGTGGTCACCCAGGCGCCGGCCAGGTCCCAGTTGGCCAGGTGCGGCAGGGCGAGGATCACGCCCTTGCCGGCGTCGAGGCCCTCGGTCAGGTGGTGGACGTCCTTGGGGTCGAAGCCCGCCTTGATCCGCTCCGGGCTCCAGGCGGGCAGCCGGAAGGACTCCATCCAGTAACGCAGGTAGGAGCGCATGCCCTTGCGGGAGAGTTCCGCGAGCCGCTCGGGGGTGGCGCCGGGCACCACCCGCGCGTAGTTCGCCTCCAGGCGCAGCACGCCCTTGCCGCGCTTCTTCCAGGCGAGGTCGGCGATGGAGCGCCCGAGGCGGACGGCGAGGGGTTCCGGGAGCTTCTTGACGGTGCTCCAGCCCGCGCCGTACAGCCCGTCGCTGAGCCGGTCGGCGAGGCTCACTGGGCCGCTCCGCTCGCGTCCTGCCGCGCGGCCGCCTCGGCCTCCGCGGACTCCCGGCGCACCGTGACGACCCGCTGGACCAGGGTGACCAGGCTGCCCGCGGCCACGATCCACAGGGCGATCGGCAGCAGCCACTGGATGCCCGGCACCCCGAATTTGTGCAGGCCCGCGAAACCGGCCGCGACCAGCGAGATCACCAGCCGCTCGGCGCGCTCGACCAGTCCGTTGACGGCGACCGGGAGCCCGATCGACTCGCCGCGCGCCTTGGTGTACGACACCACCTGACCGCTGGCCAGGCAGAAGATCGAGACCGCGCACATCATGTTGTCGTCGCCCCGCCCCGCGTACCAGAGCGCGAAGCCGCCGAAGATCGCGCCGTCCGCGACCCGGTCCAGGGTGGAGTCCAGGAAGGCGCCCCAGCGGCTGGAGCGGCCCAGCTGGCGGGCCATGTTGCCGTCGACCAGGTCGGAGAAGACGAACAGGGTGATCACGACCGTGCCCCAGAAGAACTCGCCTCGGGGATAGAAGACCAGCGCGCCCGCCACCACGCCCGCCGTGCCGAGCAGCGTGACCGTGTCGGGGCTCACCCCCCGCCGGATGAGAAACGCGGCGAACGGTGTGAGGACACGCGTGAAGAATGCACGCGCGTACTTGTTCAGCATGGCCTTCCCGACGGTCGGTGTCGCCGCGGCCCTGATGGCCGTCGGCTGGCCCATCGTAGCCACGCGCGCGTACGCGTGGCGGGCGGGCACCCGCGGCCCGTGCGCCGAGGTGGTGCGCCGGGGCTCGCGCACAGCTCCCCGCGAGCGGCCCGTACGACCCCGCGCGGGGCGCCGGCCTGGAGAACCGGGCGGCCCCGCGCGGGGAACGGGCGGCGGCCACCGCGGGACCTCGTCGGACGGCGGGATCGGGGCCGTCGTATGGACGCCACGTGACGGGAGTGGAAAGCTCGAATAACCGCGGGCGTCGCCGAAGCCGCCGCAGCACGCGGTTCGCGTGTCCGCGCCCCGATGACCTCACCGTGCACGGGAGGCAGGATCATGGGCGACAAGACTCAGACACACCCCGGAGCCGCCGGCAGGGCTCTGACGGCCGACCAACCCGCGTCCATACGGAACGTGGTGCTGGTCGGCCCCTCCGGATCGGGCAAGACGACCCTGGTGGAGGCCCTCGCGCTGACCGCCGGGGCGGTGAACCGGGCGGGCCGCGTGGAGGACGGCGGCTCCGTCTCCGACTACGACGAGATCGAGCATCGCCAGCAGCGCTCCGTCCAGCTGTCCCTGGTGCCGGTCGCCTGGGACGGCATCAAGATCAACATCCTGGACACCCCCGGCTACGCCGACTTCGTCGGGGAGCTGCGGGCCGGTCTGCGCGCCGCGGACGCGGCCCTCTTCGTCGTCTCGGCCGCGGACGGCGTGGACGGCTCCACCCGCATGGTGTGGGAGGAGTGCGCGGCCGTCGGGATGCCCCGCGCGATCGTGATCACCCACCTGGAGGCGGCCCGCGCCGACTTCGAGGAGACGACCCGGATCTGCGCCGAGGCCTTCGGCGGCGACGACCCCGACGCCGTACTCCCCCTCTACCTGCCGCTGCGCGGACCCGAGGGACCCGACGGGCACACGCCCGTCACCGGCCTGGTGGGACTGCTCACCCGCAAGCTGTTCGACTACTCGACCGGCGAACGCAAGGAGTCCGAACCCGGCCCCGACCAGCTGTCCGACCTGGACGAGGCCCGCGACCGGCTCATCGAGGGGATCATCGCCGAAAGCGAGGACGAGACCCTCATGGACCGCTACCTCGGCGGCGAACAGGTCGAGCTGAAGACCCTCGTCCAGGACCTCGAACGGGCCGTGGCCCGCGGCAGCTTCTTCCCGGTGCTGGCCGCCGCCCCCGCCGCCGACGGCGCCCGCCAGGGCCTCGGCACCGTGGAACTGCTCGACCTGGTCACCGGCGGCTTCCCGACCCCCTTCGAACACCCCATGCCCGGCGTGACCACCATCGACGGCGAGCCCCGCGAACTCACACCGTGCGACACCGGGGGGCCGCTGGCCGCAGAGGTCGTCAAGACCGCCTCCGACCCCTACGTCGGCCGCCTCTCCCTGGTCCGCGTCTTCTCCGGCACCCTGCGCCCCGACCAGCCGGTGCACGTCTCCGGACACGGCCTGACCGACCGCGGCCACGAGGACCACGACGTCGACGAGAAGGTCGGCGCCCTGTCCATGCCCTTCGGCAAACAGCAGCGACCGGTCACCCAGGCCGTCGCCGGCGACCTGGTGTGCGTCGCCAAACTCGCCCGCGCCGAGACCGGGGACACCCTCTCCGCCAAGGACGACCCGCTGCTGATGGAGCCCTGGCGGATGCCGGACCCGCTGCTCCCCGTCGCCATCCAGGCGCACAGCAAGGCCGACGAGGACAAACTCTCGCAAGGGCTGTCCCGGCTGGTCGCCGAGGACCCGACGATGCGCCTGGAGCAGAACCAGGACACCCACCAGGTGGTGCTGTGGTGCCTGGGCGAGGCGCACGCGGACGTCGCGCTGGAACGGCTGCGCAGCCGCTACGGCGTCCAGGTCGACGTCGTACCGCACAAGGTCTCCCTGCGCGAGACGTTCGCCGGCAAGGCCACCGGGCGCGGCCGGCACGTCAAGCAGTCCGGCGGCCACGGCCAGTACGCCATCTGCGAGATCGAGGTCGAACCGCTGCCCGGCGGCTCCGGCATCGAGTTCGTGGACAAGGTGGTCGGCGGGGCGGTGCCGCGCCAGTTCATCCCCTCCGTGGAGAAGGGGATCCGCGCCCAGGCCGCCAAGGGCGTCGCCGCCGGACATCCCCTCGTGGACGTACGGGTCACCCTGGTCGACGGCAAGGCGCACTCGGTGGACTCCTCCGACGCCGCCTTCCAGACCGCGGGCGCGCTCGCCCTGCGCGAGGCCGCCGCCGACGCGAAGATCCATCTCCTGGAGCCCGTCGCCGAGGTCGGCGTCCTGGTCCCCGACGACTACGTGGGCGCCGTGATGAGCGACCTCTCGGGCCGCCGCGGCCGGCTGCTCGGCACCGAACAGGTGGGCGCCGGCCGCACCCTGATCCGGGCCGAGGTCCCCGAGTTCGAGATCGGCCGCTACGCCGTCGACCTGCGCTCGCTCTCCCACGGCACGGCCCGCTTCGACCGGGCGTACGCGCGGCACGAGCCGATGCCCGCGCAGATCGCCGAACGCATCCGCGAACAGGGCGGGGACGAGGGGTAGTTCGGCGGGTGGTTCACCGATTCGGGGCGGACGGCTTCCGCCGTCCGCCCCCCGGCTGTCGGTGCCGGCGGATACCCTGATCACCCAGGGCACGTCCCGCGCCGGCCGTCCGGTTCCGGTACGACGACGGGCCCAGAAGGTGTGCGGGGCAGGGAAGCCGGGAAGGCCGCAGAGCGACACCGGCGGCGATGGGGGCGGGAATGTCGTTTGGAACGGAGTGGGACGGGCCCCAGGTGCCCGTCTCCGGCGACGGCCAGCAGGCGGCGACGGCCGCGCTGGCCTCCGCGGCCTACCGGGACGGCCCGGTCGACAAGATCAAGGACGCCGACAACGAATGGCACCAGTCCACCGTCAAGGGCGGCAGGATGCGGCTGTTCAGGCCCAATCTCGGTGAGGCGTTCTCCCGCGCCGTCGTGGACCGCATGCTCGGACCCGGCCGCAAGCCGCTCATCCAGTCCTTCGGTTCCGAACCCCAGTTCGTGGTCGAGCACTGCCTGGCGGCCAACAACATCCGCCGCGAGCGCGACAACCGGCTCACCCTCGTGACGGTCCTGTGCGGCCTGATCTTCCTGCCGGGCCTGATCGGCTGGCTGCTCGTCTTCCAGCTGCGCGCCTTCGTCGCCAGACGGGACGACAAACGGGCCGGCACCCTGGCCACCACCCTGCTCCTCGGCGTGGGCCTGCTGGCCGCGCTGTTCCTGTGGAAGATGCCGTTCGGCGGCTTCTGGGGATGGTACGCACGGGCGGCCGTGGTGCTGCCCGTCATCGGCTGGTACCTGGCCAAGCGGATCTGCGAGCGCACCGCCCAGGATCTGCGCGCCCGCTGGGACGGTCTGCTGTCGGGCAACAGCGTCGGCATCAAGGTGCCCGAGGCGGTGCCGCGCGGCCCGAACCAGAGCGCCGCCGACGCGCTGCGCGAGTCCCTGGCCCGGCTCAGCGCCGAACAGCAGTCCAACTCGGTCTTCTACGCGGGCCCCAAGGGCATACTCGGCATGGGCACCCGCTGGGGCTCCTGGCAGCTCGCCGAGGAACTGGTCTCCGCCGACCCCGGCCGCGAGATCCACCCGTTCCGCAGCTGGGACGTCATCCGCGCGATCCACGATCAGCTGGCCCTGCTGGAGCGCGGCCCGCTGAACACCGGGGGCTTCCCCAAGCCGTCCGTCAAGCACTGGATCGTCACCCCGATCCCCGAGGGCGCGGCGGCCGTCTCCCGCCCCGAGGGCACCGACGTGGAAGCCTTCCAGGTCAAGCCGCACGCCATACAGGAGATCTGCAACAAGCAGCAGTTCGGCAAGGGCGACCGGCACTACCTGGGCGTGCAGTGGACGCTGTGGGACGGCCAGCTGGTGATCACCATGATGATCACGGTCACCGTGCTGCACGAAACGCTGCGCATCGAGGTCACCGGCCATGCGCTCGGCCCGGTCAACGGACTGTTCTGGAGCAAGCCGGAGGCGCCGTCCAAGGAGGTCGCCAAGACCTTCAAGCCCTGGGAGACCCGCAAGATCAACCTGCCCCTGATGACCACCGACGAGGTCGTACGGCTCGCCGTGCGCGCCCCGCTGACCTGGTACCCGCCGCTGCTCAACTGGCTCGGCGGATCCCTGGGCCTGCCCGAGCCGTTCGGGCTGCGGCACGCCTGGGCGGACCAGCCGTGGAAGCACCGCTTCATGGCCGACGACGCGCTGCGCGCGGCCACCCCGGTGCTCAGGGTCGTGCACGCGGCCGCGATCAAGGTCCTCAGGGAACACGGCGTCGACACGGAGAAGTTCGGCAACCGCTCCTCGGTGCTCAGCGGACTGGTCCAGGACCCGTCCCCGCGCAAGGCGGACCTGTACGACGCGTAACGCGTCCGGAACTGGAAGAGGGCGCCCCCTGAGCAAGGGGGCGCCCTCTTGTACGCGGCGTCCCGGTCTAGACGGGCCAGGCGTCCGCCAGCATCTTGCGGGTGTCGGCGAGGAGCTGCGGGAGGACCTTGGTGTGGCTGATCACGGGCAGGAAATTGGTGTCTCCGCCCCAGCGGGGCACCACGTGCTGGTGCAGATGGGCGGCGATGCCGGCGCCCGCCACCGCGCCCTGGTTCATGCCGATGTTGAAGCCGTGCGCCCCGGAGGCGGTGCGCAGGGCGGTCATCGCCTGCTTGGTCAGCTCCGCCAGCTCGGCGGTCTCCGGACCGGTGAGGTCCGTGTAGTCGGCCACGTGGCGGTAGGGCACGACCATGAGGTGACCGCCGTTGTACGGGTACAGGTTGAGCACCGCGTACACCTGCTCGCCGCGCTTGACGATCAGGCCGTCCTCGTCGGGCTTGGCCGGAATCGAGCAGAAGGGACAGCCGTCTCCGGCCTCCGGGCCGCTCGGCTTGTTCTCGCCCTGGATGTAGGCCATCCGATGAGGCGTCCACAGGCGCTGGAACGCGTCCTGCGTCCCCACGCCGATCTGCTGCTCCGGCTCACTGGTCATGCCATGCAGCATATGGCGTAAGGCCTCCGGACAGGCCAGGGCCCCCGGAGACGGACGTCCGCCGGGGGCCCTTCTCGGCCAGGGTCAGACCTGGGCGCGCTCCGCCACGATCTTGGCGATCTTGGCGATGGCCTCGTCGACCGGGATGCCGTTCTCCTGGGAACCGTCGCGGTAGCGGAAGGACACCGAGCCGTTCGACATGTCCTCGTCGCCCGCGATGACCATGAAGGGCACCTTCTGCTTCTGCGCGTTGCGGATCTTCTTCTGCATGCGGTCCGAAGAGGAGTCCACCTCGACGCGCAGGCCCTGCTTGCGGGCCGCCGCGGCGAACTTCTCCAGGTACTCGACGTGGGCGTCACCGATCGGGATGCCCAGCGCCTGCACCGGCGCCAGCCACGCCGGGAAGGCGCCCGCGTAGTGCTCCAGGAGGACCGCGAAGAAGCGCTCGATGGAGCCGAACAGCGCGCGGTGGATCATGACCGGGCGCTGCTTGGAGCCGTCGGAGCCGGTGAACTCCAGGTTGAAGCGCTCGGGCAGGTTGAAGTCGAGCTGGATGGTCGACATCTGCCAGGTGCGGCCGATGGCGTCACGCGCCTGGACCGAGATCTTCGGGCCGTAGAACGCGGCGCCGCCCGGATCGGGAACCAGGGGCAGGCCCTGCTTCTCGGCGACCTGACGCAGGGTCTCCGTGGCCTCTTCCCACGCCTCGTCCGAGCCGACGAACTTCGTCTCGTCCTTGGTGGACAGCTCCAGGTAGAAGTCGGTCAGACCGTAGTCCCGCAGCAGGCCGAGGACGAAGGTGAGCGTCTTGTCCAGTTCCTCGGACATCTGCTCACGGGTGCAGTAGATGTGCGCGTCGTCCTGCGTGAAACCGCGGGCGCGGGTGAGGCCGTGCACGACGCCCGACTTCTCGTACCGGTACACGGTCCCGAACTCGAAGAGGCGCAGCGGCAGTTCGCGGTAGGAGCGGCCGCGCGCGTCGAAGATCAGGTTGTGCATCGGGCAGTTCATGGGCTTGAGGTAGTAGTCCACGCCCTCGTCGAGCTGCATGGGCGGGTACATGCCGTCGGCGTACCAGTCCAGGTGGCCCGAGGTCTCGAAGAGTTTCCCCTTCGTCGCGTGCGGGGTGTAGACGAACTCGTAGCCCTCCTCCTCGTGGCGGCGCCGCGAGTAGTCCTCCATGGTGCGGCGGATGATGCCGCCCTTGGGGTGGAAGACGGCGAGGCCGGAGCCGATCTGCTCGGGGATGGAGAAGAGGTCCAGCTCGGCGCCGAGCTTGCGGTGGTCGCGCTTCTCGGCCTCGGCGAGGAACTCCAGGTACGCCTTCAGCTCGTCCTTGGACGGCCAGGCGGTGCCGTAGATGCGCTGGAGCATGGGGTTCTTCTCGCTGCCGCGCCAGTAGGCGGCCGCGTTGCGCATCAGCTTGAACGCCGGGATGAGGCGGGTGGAGGGCAGATGGGGACCGCGGCAGAGGTCCTTCCAGCACAGCTCGCCGGTCTTGGCGTCCAGGTTGTCGTAGATCGTCAGCTCGCCGGAGCCGACCTCGACGTCCGCGCCGTCGTCGTGCGACGCGGAGCCCTTGAGGCCGATCAGCTCCAGCTTGTACGGCTCGTCGGCCAGCTCCTCGCGGGCGGCCTCGTCGGTGACGACGCGGCGGGCGAACTTCTGCCCCCGCTTCTGGATCTCCTGCATCTTCTTCTCGATGGCCTTGAGATCCTCGGGCGTGAACGGCTTCTCGACGTCGAAGTCGTAGTAGAAACCGTCCTTGACCGGCGGGCCGATGCCCAGCTTGGCCTCGGGGAACAGCTCCTGCACGGCCTGCGCCATGACGTGCGCGGTGGAGTGGCGCAGGATGTTCAGGCCGTCCTCGGAGGTGATCTCGACGGCCTCGACCTCGTCGCCGTCGGACAGTTCGTACGCGAGGTCCTTCAGCTCGCCGCCCACGCGCGCGGCGATGATCGAGCGCTCGCCCGCGAAGAGGTCGGCGGCCGTAGTGCCCGTCGTCACCACGCGTTCTTCCCGCTCGGAATCGCGTTGGATGATCACACGGACGTCTGACACCGGTCTCTCCTGACTGAAGGTGGGTGCGGCGCCATACCAGGAGCGCGCGCACAGGCGATCGTACCGACCCGAGGGCACCGACCGCGAAACGGTCACGGTCGGTCCCCGCGCCCTCACGCCTCCCCGCAGGCCTCCTCGAAGAAGTCCAGGTTCTCCTGGAGGGACTTCATCAGCCGGTCCCGCTCGGCGTCGTCCACCTGCACGGGTACGACCCCGGAGGCGCCGGTGAGCCTGCGGAAGCCGCCGCGCCGCTCCAGCCGGCCGTGCACCCGCACCGGGAGGCCGACGAGGTGGGCGTGGCCCGCGATGCGGTAGTCCTCCTCGTCCAGGGTGACGCGGACGTGCGGCACCTCGGCGCCGGCGAGGACGCGCAGCCGTACGGTGCCCTCGCCGCAGGGGCCCGAGCGGCGCAGGCGCACCACCGCGCCGGTGATCCGCACGGGCACGGAGGGCTCGGCGTGCAGATACCGGGCCGCGGCCTCGCGCAGCACGGGCAGGTCGCCGGGGGAGAACTCGACGGGTTCGGCGCCGGGGGCGCAGCCCTCGGGGACCCCGGCGGCGGGTGCCCAGGCGACGGCGACCCCGGCTCCCTCGGTGCCCCGTACCAGTGTCCCGATCGCCTCGGTGAGCTCGCGGCTGACGCCGGCCTCGACGGCGCCGTCGAAGGCGTCCATGCCGCCGGTGGCGCGCCGGTAGTCGATGGCCTCGCGGGCGGCGTACAGCGCCTGGTGGAGGCGGACGGCGAGGGGGCGGGCGACGGTCACGGGGGCGAAGGCGGTCAGCCGGCCGTCGTCCGCGGCGGGGCCGACGAGGACGTCGTCGAGGAGGGCGGTGGCGGCGCGGCGGTGGCGGGCGCCGTGGTAGCCGGCGCGGGCGTGGGTGGCGAGCGCGGCGGCGAGCAGCAACTGGCGTCCGGCGTCGCGTAGTTGTTCGTCGCGGCCCCAGGAGGCGGCGCCGGCCGGGCCGTTCGGGGCGTCGCGCCACCAGTGGATCTCGTCGCTGGGTACGGCGAGGCAGATCAGCATCTCGCGGGCGGCGGGGGTGTCGCTGCGGGCGAGGGCGTCGAGGGCTTCGGCGAGGAGGTCGTCGCTGTCGGGGAAGTCGCGGCTCTCCGGGACCAGGAGGCTGGTGGCGGTGCCGCCGGGTCCGGGCGGGGTCCAGCGGCCGTAGCGTCCGGTGGCGCCGCCGCGCCGCTGCCAGCCGTGCCGGCGCAGCAGGGCGGCGAGCACGGTGGGGTCGACGTCGGCGGGGCGGGGTGTGCGGTGCCAGGGGAGGGCGCCGGGGTCCGGTCGCTCCGCCGGCTCCTCGTGGGGACGGATCCTCATGGTCTGCCTCCCGTCCCGACGCGGGTCATGATCTCGCACAGCGCCCGGTCGTCGAAGATGCGTGTGGTCGGTATGCGCACGGTGGTCCGGTGCCGGCCGGTGAGGGGGTGGCCGGCCAGGTTGACCCAGTAGCAGCAGTGCCGCAGGTCGAGGCGGTCGTGGCCGGCGCGCAGCCAGTCGTCCTGGGTGCGCGGGACCAGCATCACGACGAGGATCTTGTGCACCGAGACGGGGGTGCGGGCGAGCTTGCGCAGATGGTCGTTGTCGAGAATGAAGGAGAAGGTGCGGCCCGGCGGGTGGGGCGGTATCTGGTACGTGGCCTTCAGCTGGACCTTGATGGTGACCTCGTCGTCGACGGTGTGGCCGGGCGCGCTGTGGCTGACGTGCCAGTCGATGCCGTTGTCCGGGAAGGGCTGGGACAGCGAGCAGCCGGCCGCGGCGGCGACCGCGTGCAGATAGCCGACCTGCAGTGTCTCCATGCAGGCGGTGGTGGCGAGCGAGCCGCGGACGGTGCCCGGGCGCTCGGGCAGCAGCCCGCTCCGCTCGGGCTGCACAGTGACCATGACGAACAGCCTTCCCAACCAAGGGTTTCCCCGCTGCGGGCTGCTGAACTGCAAAGACCCGTACTCCTGTTGTCTCCTCGCGGCGTACGGCGCAAACGGCGCGGGTATCACCAAACGGGCAGAAGACGGGACGTCATCTGCCGTGGGTGAACGAGGAGTTGGGTTGGGATGACGTACTGGTACGAAGGGCCGTTGGCCGCCTTCGACACGGAGACCACGGGTGTGGACGTCGAGACCGACCGGATCGTGTCGGCCGCGGTCGTGGTCCAGGACGCACCGGAGACCCTGCCCCGCGTCTCGCGCTGGCTGGTGAATCCGGGGGTGCCGGTGCCGGCGGAGGCGACGGCGGTGCACGGGCTGACGGAGGAGCACCTCCAGCGCAACGGGCGCTGGCCGGCGCCGGTGATGTTCGAGATAGCCGAGCAGCTGGCGGAGCACGCGGCGCGGGGGCGTCCGCTGGTGGTGATGAACGCGCCGTTCGATCTGACGCTGCTGGACCGGGAGTTGCGCCGGCACCGGGCGTCGTCGCTGGAGCGCTGGTTCCCTTCGGTGCCGCTGCGGGTGCTGGATCCGCGGGTGCTGGACAAGCAGCTGGACCGCTATCGCAAGGGGCGCCGCACGCTGACGGACCTGTGCGGGCACTACGGGGTGGAGCTGGCGGGGGCGCATGACGCGGCGGCGGACGCGCTGGCCGCGCTGGAGGTGGTCCGGGCGCTGGGCCGCCGCTTCGCCACCCGCCTCGAACGCCTCTCCCCCGCCGAGCTGCACGCCCTCCAGGCCGACTGGCACGCCGCCCAGGCCCGCGGCCTCCAGTCCTGGTTCGCCCGCAACGGCTCGGACGAGACGGTCAGCACGGAGTGGCCACTGCGACCGGAACTGCCGGCCGCGGCGTAGGAGACGGTTGGCTCGGCGTGGCGGACGTGGGTTGCGGCGTGGCGGACGAGGGTCGCGGCCTAGGTGACGGGGGTTGCGGCGTGGCGGACGGGGGTCGCGGAGGGGATGCCGGACGGCCGGTCAGGCCGCGCGCTCACCGCCTCGCCCGACGTTGTCGCGCCCGGCGCCGGCACGGGCTGACGCCCGGCGGCGCGGCGGTGCCGCTTCACCAGGAGCCGCCTCCGCCGCCGCCCGCTCCGCCGCCGACGCCCGAGGAGGAGCTGCCGCCGCCCGAACCGCCGCCGGAGCCACCGCTGGACGACGGGGCTCTGGAGGAGGCCCGCGCACGGTCGAGGAGGGCGAGGGCGAGCAGGGTGTCCAGGCGGACGGGGCGGTGGGAGGGCTGACGGGTGGGGACGGTGGCGGCTGCCATGGCCGCGCGCCAGTGGTCGGCGAGGCCGAAGGAGACGGCCCAGGCGGTGCAGTGCCGTATCCGGTCGTGGTCGAGGGGTTCGACGCCGGGGAAGGCGGCGGGGTCGGCGAGGTAGCGCCGGAACGTCTCGGCCCGTAGCCGCTGGGCGCTGCCCTCGGCGGTGCGCCGCTGGAGTTCCCAGGCGCGCCGGGCCAGTGCGAGGCCCGCGCCGAAGACGACCGCGCCGGTGACGAGGAGGGGGCCGCCCACCGTATGGCGGCCGCCGCCGAGGGCCGCGCCCACCACGGCGAGGGCGAAGCCGAGCGGGCACGCGGCGAGGCCGGCGTACCGGCCGATCCGGGCGCGGCGCACCGAGGCCGCCTCCCACAGGCCCGACTCGGCCTGCCACCGGGCCAGATGACCGGCGAGCGCCACCCAGCCCGCCCGGAACGCGGGGTCGTACGCCCCGAGGACGACCTCGCGGCGGCCGGCGAAGACACGCTGGAAGACGTCCCTGGTGACCGGGTCGTACGCGCCGGGACTGGCGCTGCGGCGGCGCAGTTTCGGCGCGTGCTGCTCGCCGGTGAGGTCGAGACGGCCGGCGGCGACGGCGTCGAGCAGCCACGCGGTCTGGTGCCGGGGCTCGATCCGCTCGGTGAGCAGGAGCCCGCCCTGGGCGGCGTTCAGCCCCGGTGGCGGTGTGGGGCCGGGTGTTCCGGGGTCGGTGTCCGGTGGGGCGGGGCGGTCGCGGCCGGCGAGGCGCAGCAGCCCGATCACGATCAGCGCGGTGGCGAAGGCGAGGCCCATGGCGTCGGCGGCGCTGCGCAGCGGATGCGCCAGCGTGGTGCCGACGGCCTTGCCTGCGGGCGGCGCGGGCAGGCGGGCCGCGGCCTTTGGGGCGCCGTGTCCGCGTCCGGCGTAGAGGGTGACCCCTTCCTTGCCCTTGAGCCGGTCCAGCCTGACGGTGAGTTCGCCGGGTCCGGAGTGCTCCACCGGGCAGGGCCGCTCGGAGCCGTCGGTGCCGTGCACACAGCGCGGGACGGCGAGCGGGTACGGGGTGGCGACATGGATCTCGACGCGGGAGCGGTCGACCCGCCAGCCGGTGCCGACCGCGTCCCAGCCCAGCCGGCCGTTCTTCACCACGTTCTGGAGCGTGTACTGGACGCGGTAGCGGTGTACCCCGGTGACGGCCCGGTCCGGGTCGCCGATCTCGATGCGGGTGGCGTCGTCCCGTTCGCCGTCCGGTTCCAGGTATGCGTCGCCCGCCGTCAGGTCCCAGGGGACGCGGTGGCCGTCCATGGTGGCGGTGACGCGGGCCTGTTCCTCGTCGTCGGGCAGGTCCGGCAGGTCGCGGTAGATGCCGTGCCGGTCCTGATCCGGGTAGCCGAAGTCGTAGTCGATGACCTCGGTGATCCGTGCGCTGCCGTCGGCGGCGATCCGCGCCCCGACCCACATCGTGGTCACGCGTTCGGTGTTGAAGGTGATCTGGGCCAGCAGCACGCAGAAGCCCGGCACCAGTACGAGGAAGAAGATCGCGATCAGACTGCGGGCGCGCGTCCCGCGCACCCGTGCGCCGGGTCTCGGTCCGTCCCCGCCGCGCGGCCCGCCCTGTTCCTTGCCCATGACGCCCCCCTGGCATCAAAAGAGCCGGCCCGCTGGTGCGGACCGGCTCTTTCCCGGTGGGCGATACTGGGTTCGAACCAGTGACCTCTTCGGTGTGAACGAAGCGCTCTCCCACTGAGCTAATCGCCCGGGAACGCACTGAACAATACAGGTCCCGACGCCGATCCTTCAAACCGCTCCCAGGTGGCGCAGCAGTCCGCGCCGGCCGGCCCGCATCATCAGGCGGTGGTTGGCGCGGAAGACCGGGCGACAGGGCACGGCGAGGTGCCGGAGCAGGGGCTTGCGGACGTCGACTTCCTGCTCGTAGACGGCGAGCGTCCCGGTGCCCTCGGCGGTGACCGACCAGCGGGCCCAGCCCTCGATGTCACCGCTCATGGCGATCTCCAGGACCCCGGCGGCCGGATTGCGGCGCCGCTCGTGCGCGGTGAAGGTCATGGCGTACGGCAGGGCCGAGCGGATGGTGAGGACGCCGGTGGTGTCGTCGAGCCGGGTCACCGAGCGCACCTGGGGCCACCAGTGGGGGTAGTCCTCGGGCCGTTCCAGCACGGCGTAGACGGCGGCCGGCGCGGCGGGCAGGTGCCACGGGCTGTGGAAGCGGTAGTGGTTCCAGTCCATGCGCCGAGTCTGCCCGCGGCCGGGCGGCCGTCCGCGCCGCGGGCTGATTCGGGCTCAGTTTCCGCACTCCCGCGGGGCGTTGGCGCCGGGCGGAATTTCCCGCTCCCGGCGCGGCGGCCGGGAAAGCCCGCGGCTTTCCGGAAAACGCGGGGTACTTTCGGCCGGTTGCGCGGAAGTGGAACTTGTCCAACCGCCGGGTGACGGTTCGTCACGGCTCATGAATACGACGACGGCCCGTCCGCTCTTTCGCGGATGGGCCGTCGGTCCGGGGTGGGCGATACTGGGTTCGAACCAGTGACCTCTTCGGTGTGAACGAAGCGCTCTCCCACTGAGCTAATCGCCCGGGCGCAGGAAGAACATTACCCCATGTCAGCCGGTGCCTTCGACCAGCACCGGGCCGGCGGGCGGGCGGCACGGCGCGAGCGGCTCACCGGCCGTTGATCTTCCAGGGCGGTACGAGGCCGAACCGGCAGAGATAGATCGTGCCCAGCACCACGATGATCACGGCTCCGGTCACGGTCAGCGCGATGTTGCGGCGGCGCACCTCGGGTTCGAGGGCACGCTGTGCCGCCTCGGTGACCTTGCGTTTGGTCCAGCGGAGCACGACCTGGGCCCAGACGAACTCGGTCGCCCAGATCGCCATGCCGGCGAAGATCACCACCCAGCCGGGTCCGGGCAGCGGGAGCATGGCGACACCGGCGACCACGACCGCGAGGCCGATCACGAAGACGCCGGCCTGCCAGCCGCGGTGCAGCAGCCTGCGCGCCTTGATGAATTCCGGCGCGCGGGACCCGAGCCCGGCTTCGTCACTCCCCGTATTCATACCGACAACGCTACCCGAGTGATTCACCTCACCGGAATGGTCGTAGATCCGGTACGAGTTCTCGGCCGTAAGAGTGTCGTAAACACACGCAAAACCCTCAGAGGGGTTTACAACGGCACCGTAGGTGGCATGTCGATTTCGCCGACGTGCGAATCCCCGAGCGCACACTGAGCGAAAGGCCCTGGCGCTTATGAACACCACGGTCAGCTGCGAGCTGCACCTGCGCCTCGTTGTGTCGAGCGAGTCCTCCCTGCCTGTCCCCGCAGGCCTGCGGTACGACACGGCCGACCCCTACGCCGTGCACGCCACCTTCCACACCGGAGCCGAGGAGACCGTCGAGTGGGTGTTCGCCCGCGACCTCCTCGCCGAGGGGCTGCACCGGCCCACCGGAACCGGAGACGTCCGCGTCTGGCCGTCCCGCAGCCATGGTCAGGGCGTTGTCTGCATCGCCCTCAGCTCCCCTGAGGGGGAGGCCCTGCTCGAGGCGCCCGCGCGGGCCCTGGAGTCCTTCCTGAAGCGAACCGACGCCGCCGTGCCGCCTGGTACGGAGCACCGGCACTTCGATCTGGATCAAGAGCTCTCGCACATCCTGGCGGAAAGCTAGCCCGCCGCCCTTCCAAGCAGCCCGGCGCCGTCCACTCGGGGAGACGGCTCGGGCCAGGCCAACCGCATACGGCACGGGCCGGCGCCGTCACCGTGAGCGCTCACGGAACGGCGTCGGTCCGTCCCTGCGTGCGCGCCCGTGCCGCTCCGGCGGGCCCGGAGCGGGCGTACAGCGGGCGTACGGCGGCTTCCGGGAACCCCTGGGCCCCTCGCGGCGTTCCACGGGCAGCCGGGGCCGGACAGGGCCCGTGCGGCGGGCGTTGTCGCTACCATCGGCCAGCATCGGCGGGCGCCTGCCCGACCCCCAGGCCAGGGAGCGATTACGTGCTGATCACCCATGACACCCGGTGCGCCCTCGACACCGTGGTGGATCTGGTGAACACCGCGCCGGAGGACGAGACGGCGCCGGACGGGCTGCCCGATGTCCCCGCCCTCGCGGAGTTCGTACGGAACCACGAGATCAGCGATGTCGGTGTGGTCTCGTCGGCCGACCTCTCGGCCGTGCGGGCGGTGCGGGCGCGGTTCGCGGCGATCTTCGCGGCCCCGGACGCCAGGAGCGCGGCCGGGCTGATCAACGAGTTGGTCGCGGCGGCGGGCACCACCCCGCGGCTGACCGACCACGACGGCTACGACTGGCACGTCCACTACTTCGCCCCCGGCGCGTCCGTGGCCGACCACCTCGCCGCCGACTGCGGCATGGCCCTGGCCTTCTTCGTCGTGGCCGGCGAGGAGGAGCGGCTGCGCCGCTGCGAGGCCCCGGACTGCCGCCGCGCCTTCGTGGACCTGTCCCGCAACCGCTCCCGCCGCTACTGCGACAGCCGCACCTGCGGCAACCGCCTGCATGTGGCCGCGTACCGGGCGCGCCGCAAGGAAGCGACCGGCTGAGCCGTCCACCCGAGCGGGTGAGATCCGGTCGGATCGATGCCCGCCGTCCGGGTCGGGGGCGGCGGTTCTCGGGCGACGTCCGTCCCGGCGGGTGGCGCCGGGACGGACGTGTACGGCTCACAGCAACAGCAGATCGTGCAGCGCAGCCATGAGGATCAGACACCCGATCACCGCAAGGAAGATCATCAGCGGTGGCTGGGAGAGGGCGAAGAGGCACCCGCGCGGCTCGTCCGGCTCGTCCTTCGGCGGCGCGGCCTCGCTCTGTGTCGTATCCAGCATCTCGCGGCCGATGATGGCGCACGCGGCAGCCGGTAAGCGATCAGGACTCACGATCTTGCGGGAGTTCGCCGAATCCCGTGATCTTGCGTCCGGCTCGCTTCGGCTGGTGAACGATTCAGGACATCCTCGGACTCACTGTGACGCTCCGGCGAGTCATGTGACTGTCATATGCCGTGCTTCTTGAGGATGGCCTCGATGTCGCTGAAGTCGTCCCCGGACGCCGGGTTCGCGGCCTGTCCCTGTGGCTGTCCCTGCCTCCGCGACGTGCCCTGGCCCTGGCGCAGGGCCGGTGTGGAGGACGCGGGTGCCGTGGTGCCCGCGCGTATCGACCCGGCTTCGGCCGCCGCCGCGCCGTGCGCTGCCGCCCTGCGGCGCTCGACCGCGCGGGTGCCGGCGAACAGCAGCCAGGCCGCGGCCAGCAGGCCGAAGCCCGCCCAGGCGGTGGGGCTGAAGGCGGTGTGCGCGAGCCAGCCCACGACGCCGGTCAGCACCAGGCCGACGGGCACCAGGGCGTAGGCCGCGATGCGGGCCGCCGACAGGAAACGTCTGCGGTAGGCCGTGACCACCGCGATACCCAGGCCCGCCGCGGACACGGCGGAGCAGACGGTCTCGGCAATCATCCGGTCCTCCAGGCGGGCTCGGTCGGGTGGCAGGTCGGTGCGCGGCGAGAGCGGGCACCGCGGCATGGCCGACGTGCGGCGCTTCGTCCCTTCCATCCTGCACCGCCCGGCCCGTGCGGGGCCACGGTCCGGGGCACAGATCAGGGTGATCTCCGGGTCGGCTCCTCCTTCGGTGCCGGTGCCGGCGGCGGCGGTGCCGGTGCCAGCGGCGGTGCCGGTGCCGGTGGTGGGCCGCTGTCTCCGAGGACCGCTGCGGGGCCGGGCGCGCCGAGGTCCGGATTGGGGTGGGCGTGGGCGGCCTGGAAGACTGGGGGTATGAGCGACTCCTCCCCCGTGCGCGCCGACGCCGTCGTCCTCGACGTCTGGTGCGAACTCCAGTGCCCCGACTGCCGTACCGCCCTCGACGACGTGCGCGCCCTGCGGGTCCGTTACGGCGACCGGCTGGACGTGCGGCTGCGGCACTTCCCGCTGGAGCGGCACAAGCATGCCTTCGCCGCCGCGCAGGCCGCCGAGGAGGCGCTGGCGCAGGGGGCCGGCTGGCCGTACGTGGAGGCCGTCCTGGAGCGGGTTGAGAGGCTGGACCGCGAGGGAGAGTCCTTCCTGGTCGAGGTGGCCCGTGAACTCGGCCTGGACGCCGAGGAGTTCGACACCGCGCTGATCGACGGACGGCACATCCTGATCGTCGACGCCGACCAGGCCGAGGGCAAGGCGATCGGCGTGACCGGCACCCCGACGTACGTCATCGGCGGCGAGCGGCTGGACGGCGGCAAGAGCCAGGAGGGCCTGCGCGAGCGGATCGAGGAGATCGCGGACCGGCTGCTGGGTGAGCAGGGCACCTGAGAACACCGCCGAACCGCAAGCCGGCGGAGCGGTGAGTCCGTGGGAGCGGTAAGTCCGGGGAGCGGTGAGTCCGCTGGGCCGGGAGGTCGCGGGGTGGTGAGTCCGGGGAGCGGTGAGTCCGCCGGGCCGCGAGGTCGCCGAGCCACGAGCCACGAGCCGCGAGGCCAAGCAGCCGCCCCGTGACCGGGGCCGGGGCCGGGGCCTGGCACCGGATCGGCCGCCGTACACCGGACACCGGCATCGGGCAACCCGCTGCATCGGGCACCGGATACCGGGCTGCACCGGACACTGGGGCCTGGGCTTTGGGCGCCAGGGACCGGGCGTACCTCATCAGACCCCGGCCACCCAGCCGCATGGCACACGGCATCTGGCATCAGGCCTCGGCACCCCGTCGCGCGGCCGGGTCTCAGTCACCACCCGCCCAGCACCCGGCACCGGAGACCAGAACTAGTGCCGCATCAGGCAACGTTCGCCAGTTCTTGCAGTCGGAAATCGGGCTGCTTCGGTTGGGATCGCCGCATAGCCTGCTCGACTGTGGACGAAGAGCGCAGTGCTCGGCAACTTCAGCTGATCGGTGAAACGGTGGAGATCGCGGAGGCCCTCGGCGTGGAGGTGTGGCTCCGCGGGGGTTGGGCCATGGACTTCTTCATCGGCGAGGTCACGCGTGACCATGTGGACATCGACTGGTTCGCCTGGGCGGAGGATGCCTCTGCTCTGACCGCCGGACTGCTGCGTTCCGGCTATGAGCCTCTGTCCGGGCCGCCTGCCGAGCAGCAGCTCGATTTCTGCAAGCAAGGCGTGGAGAGCAGCTTCGCTTTCTTGAGTAAGGACCGGTTCGGGCGCGTTGTGGTCGCCGGCGGCCCCTGGGCCGGGGAGATATGGCCGGAGGGCATGCTCGATGCTCCTGTTGGCCGTATCGAGGCACTGCGGTGCCGGATCATCAGTCCCCGCGCCCAGATCGAGATCAAGCAGATGATGCCGGTCTGGGTTCCAGGCCGGCCCCGCCGCAGGAAGGACACCGAGGACATCGCCCGGCTGGAGGCGGCCCTGCGAGAGCAGGGCACCCGCCCGGCATGAGCACTTGAAGACACGTGCGGCCGCTAGCGTCCGGGCATGGCAGAACCGGTGGGCTTACGTGGGATCGATGACAACGAGGGCGGCGGCTGCTGAGGGTCATTCGCCGCGTCTCCGGCGCGGTGGCGCCCTGGCGGCGCGCGCGGATGGTGCTGCTGCCGGCCCAGGGCATGCCCGTGGTGAAGATTGCCGAGGTGACGGTCACCACCCACACGGCGCCTAACACCGTTCCCCGGCCACCACGCCGCCCCGCCCCCGGCCCCCCGTCTACACCAGCGGCTTCGACAAGGAGTACGTCACTGTTTCGTAGCCGAGTGACGCGTACAGCCGCTCCGCCGGGGTGTTGCCCGTGAATACGTTGAGGGCGAGGAGGGGGCGGGCGGCGGTCAGGGAATGGTGTTCCGCGAGGAGCATCAGGGCCCGGCCGTACCCCCGGCCGCGCTCGGCCGACTCGGTCTCGACGTCGTACACGTACGCCGTGTTCTCCCGCAGGGCCAGCCACAGGGTGCCGACCCGGATTCCCGCGCGCTCCAGGACGCTGAAGACCATGTCCCCGGTCGCGAGCCCCTGCGGCAGCAGCCGGGCATGGTCGGCGCGGGCCTTGGCGCGGGCGGTCTCCTCGGCGAGGCCCCGCTCGGCCCAGGTGCGGGCGTAGCGCTCCTGCTCGCGGGCCTGCCACGCCGCGAACTCCGACTCCGTCATGGGGCGTTCGCGAAGGTCCGGCGGCAGCGCGGGCGGGGCCGCGGCGAGGTGTTTCTCCATGCCCCGGTTGCGCAGCGTGTAGCCGAGGGCGTCGAACAGCCGCAGCGCGGCGTCCGCCGAGGCCGCCGGTACGACCGTCTCGATCTGCCGGCAGCCCCAGCCGCGCGCCACCTCCTCCGCGGCGAGCGCGGCGATCGTCCCCCGGCCGCGGCGGCGGTCGGCCTCGGCGATCCGCAGTTCGTCGATGCGGGCCACCGTGTCGCCGAGGGTCGGCGAGGTGCCGATGCGGATCTCACCGGCGGGACGGCTGTTCACGCACACCTGGTAGCGGCGCGAGCGCGTGCCGTCGGGGTGCTCCTGAAGCGGCTCGGCCGGCCGCAGGGTCGTGGTCATCACGACTGTTCTACCCGCTCCGCGGCACCGCGATCGCCGTGATCACCGCACTGCGGGCGTCACCGCGGGTCGAGGTCCCCGGCCGCCCGCTCCTCGAAGATCCGCATCGCCTTGGCGGTCACCGGCCCCGGCGCGGCGGCGAGTTCGCGGTCGTCCACCCGGTGCACCGCCTGGATGTCGCGCAGGGTGGAGGTCAGGAAGATCTCGTCGGCGCGGTCCAGCACGTCGAGCGGGAGGTCGGTCTCCTGGGCGCCCGTCCATTCGGCGGCCAGGGCGCGGGTGATGCCGGGAAGGCAGCCGGAGGCGACCGGCGGGGTGTGGATCTCGCCGTTCAGGACGACGAAGACGTTCGAGCCGGTGCCCTCGCACAGGTGGCCGGAGGTGTTGGCGAACAGGGCCTCGGAGGCGCCGTGTTCGTGGGCGCGGGCGAGGGCGACGACGTTCTCGGCGTAGGAGGTGGTCTTCAGGCCGGTCAGCGCGCCGCGCTCGTTGCGGGTCCAGGGCACGGTGATCACGGCCGTGCTGTCGGGGCGGCGAGTGGTCTCGCCGAGGGCGACCACGAGGGTCGGGCCGTGCGCGCCGCGGTCGGAGCCGAGGGGGCCGTGGCCGCCGGTGTAGGTGATCCGCAGCCGGCCGAGCGGCATCGGGTTGGCCGCGAGCACGGCGGCGCACGCCTCACGGATCTCGTCGTGGTCGGGGTCGGGCAGCCCGAGGCCCCGCGCCGAGCGGGTCAGCCGGTCGAGGTGCCGGGTGAGCGCGAACGTGCGCCCGTCGGTCGCCTTCACCGTCTCGAAGACGCCGTCGCCGACGGTCAGCCCGTGGTCGAACACGGAGACGCGGGCGGCATCCGCGTCCCGGAGCCCGCCGTCCAGCCAGATCTTCATGCGCATGCCTCTCCACTCGCCTGGTACGACCCCGACGCTACCGCGAGCAGCCGGGACGCCTTCAGTTCGGTCTCCCGCCATTCCCCCTCCGGGTCCGACCCCCAGGTGATGCCGGCGCCGGAACCGAAGCGCAGGACGCCCTCGGTGCGGTCGATCCAGAAGGTACGGATACCCACGGCCAGCTCGGCGGTGCCCCGGTCGGCGTCCACCCAGCCGATGCCCCCGCAGTAGGGGCCGCGCGGTACCGGTTCCAGGGCCTCGATGATCCGCAGGGCGCTGGACTTGGGCGCGCCGGTGACGGAGCCGGGCGGGAAGGCGGCGCCGAGCAGCTCGGGCCAGCCGGCCCCGGTGCGCAGCTCGCCGCGGACGGTGGAGACGAGGTGGACCAGACCGGGGTGTTTCTCCACCACGCACAGGTCGGGGACGGTGACGGTGCCGGTGGCGCAGACACGCCCGATGTCGTTGCGGACCAGGTCCACGATCATCACGTTCTCGGCGTAGTCCTTCTCCAGCAGGTCCGCCTCGGTGCGGCCGGTGCCCTTGATGGGCCCGGACTCCACGGTGCGCCCGGCGCGGCGCAGGAACAGCTCCGGGGAGGCGGTGGCGATCTCCACGCCGTGCGCGGGCAGGCGAATCGTTCCTGCGTACGGCGCCGGGTTGCCGCGGGCCAGCAGGGCGGTCAGGGCGTCCACGTCGGCGTCGGGGGCGATCGGCGCGCTGAGCACCCGGCAGAGGTTGGCCTGGTAGACCTCGCCGGCCGCTATGTGGGCGCGGATGCGGCGGACGGCCGCGGTGTAGGCGGCGCGGTCCAGGGAGCTGGTCCAGTCCCCCACCGCGGGTCCGTGCCAGCCGCCGGGCGCCGGGGCGGGCACCGGGGCGTGCCGTACGTCCGCGAAGCGTGCGCAGGTCAGCCGGCCCTCGAAGTCCGCGCAGACGGCCCAGAAGCCGGTGGAATCCAGGGCGGCGGGATCGCTGGTGACGTCGAGGAGGCCGGTGGCGAGACGGTCGCCGAAACGGGCCAGCGGGGGAAGGCCGGGAGCATGGTGGAGCACGTGCCCGAGTCTAGGCGGGTGTCGCGGAGGTGCCTCCGGGATGTCCCGGAGGGGCCCCTGACCACCGGGTCCGCCGGACGCACCGCAGCACGCTGCGCAAACGCGTTTTTGTACTGGCCCGGGAATCCGCTAGAGTTCAACACGTCGCCGGGACGCGGAAGCGGACCGAAACGACAAGCGGACGTAGCTCAGTTGGTAGAGCGCAACCTTGCCAAGGTTGAGGTCGCGAGTTCGAGCCTCGTCGTCCGCTCGAAGGAAGAAGGGGTCGTCCCGATCCCCTACACTCCTGGTGGAGTGGCCGAGAGGCGAGGCAACGGCCTGCAAAGCCGTCTACACGGGTTCAAATCCCGTCTCCACCTCCAAGGACGATTAGCTCAGCGGGAGAGCGCTTCCCTGACACGGAAGAGGTCACTGGTTCAATCCCAGTATCGTCCACTGGATCCCCGGTCCGTCCGGAGGTCCGCGGGTCTTTCGAAGATCCATCCCGCGCGATTAGCTCAGCGGGAGAGCGCTTCCCTGACACGGAAGAGGTCACTGGTTCAATCCCAGTATCGCGCACTGGCTGTGATCCCCGGATCACCGTCCGCGGACGATTAGCTCAGCGGGAGAGCGCTTCCCTGACACGGAAGAGGTCACTGGTTCAATCCCAGTATCGTCCACACACCGAGAAGCCCCCGGCCGTTTCCACGGCCGGGGGCTTCTGCGTGGCCTCAGCTGGAGAACAGCATGTGCGTGAAGCTCCGGTGGTGGCGGTCGTGGTGGCCGTGATGACCGTGGTGCCCGTGCTCGTAGTGGCCGCCGTACGGGGCGCCCCAGGCGGGCGCGGACGGGGCCGGGTATCCCTGCGGGGCGGCGGGCGGTGCCGGCGGGGCGGGCTTGGACCACTGGGACTCCAGCTGGGTCAGCGCCTCCAGCTCGCCGTAGTCGAGGAAGATGCCGCGGCACCCGCCGCACTGCTCGATCTGGACGCCGCTGCGGTTGTACGTCTGCATGGGTGCGTGGCACTTCGGACACTGCATCGTCGGCTCAACTCCTCGCCGGTCGGTACTGCTTGGTGTTTCCCCTGCACAGACTCCGTTTCGCCGCGCGTGGTTGCACCGTCTTCTTACCGAAGCCTCCTGGGTCACCGGGCGGGCATGCGGGCGCAGGCGTCGGCGACGGCCTGTTCGACCTCGTCCAGCGGGCGGTCCGCCGCCAGCGCCTTGGTGATCGCCAGGGCGGCCGTCTGCACGGTGAGGGCGCGGGCCGGGACGTCCAGGGCGGGCCAGGGGTCGCCGGTCACGGGGACGGCCGGCCCCCCGGCCTCCCGGTAGGCGGTGAGGAAGCGGGTCCACTCCTCGGGCGGGAGGAGCCCGCAGGCGAACCAGGCGGCGGGGCGGGCGAGGTCCCAGGCGGGGACGCCGAGCCCCAGGTCGTCCACGTCGATCAGCCGCCAGGGGCCGTCGGGGGCGGGGTGCCGGACGAGCTGGCCGAGGTGGAGGTCGCCGTGGCAGAGGACGGCGGGCCCCGGTATCGGGGCCTCGGCACGGGCCCAGGCGGGGAGGGCCGCCCAGGCCGCGAGGACGGGGCGGGCGGCGGGGTGGGGGCGCCCGGCCAGGGCGGCGCGGAGCCGGGTGACGGCGCGGGCGGCCTTGGCGGGGCCGCGCATCGGGGGGAGCGCCGGGTGGGGGGTGCCGCGGTGCAGCCGGGCGAGGAGGGTGGCCACGGCTTCCCAGGGGGCGGCGGCGGGGGCGTCGGGGTCCACGGGGGCGCCGTACGGCCAGGTGGTGACCAGGCGGTCGTGCAGTTCTTCCGTGGTGGGGGTGAGCGGGGGCAGGAGGACGCCGGGAAGCTTGGCGGCCGTTTCGAGGCGGCGGGCCAGGTGGGTGGGGTCGGTGCCGGGGGCGTGGGCCTTGACGACGGTGTCCCCGAGACGGAGGACGGTGGCGTCGGGGCGGTCGGCGAGGATGGTGGGAGTGCCGGTGCCGGTGGCGCGGACGTGTGCCGTGAGCACGGGGAGGATGGTCACGGGGCCTCGGGGTGTCGGGGGTGGGGTGAGGGTTACGACGGTGGGGCGGGGGGTGCCGGTTGCGGTACGGGGTGCTGCGGCTGGGCGGGGGTGGGCCTCGCTCGCCCGCGCTGGCGCAGTGACGGGCAGCGGCGCCACGCAGGCAACGGCAGTGCAGTTCCCCCAGGGGCGCGGGGAACTGCGCGAGCGGCCACGGCGGGGCCGCACCCGCGCGACGGCCGTAGCCGCAACGGCGAGCAGGCGTCCGGCCGAGCACCCGCAGGGCACTCGCAGGGAACGGCGATGCCGGCGCAGCTCCCCAGCTGCGCCGGCATATGTGCCGTCCGCCGCACCCCCGTCCCCACGGGGTTTCATGGGTGGATGTCCCCGCCCGAACCGCTCTTCCGGGCCTGGGGTCGCCGCTCAGCGCCCCAGCATCGCACCCACGGACGACGCCTGTGTGGCCACCGTCTCCCAGCCGTCGAAGACGAGCAGGAGCAGGGCCGCCAGGGGAAGGGCCATGAGCGTCGCCACCAAGGGGTGGCGGCGGCCCGCGCGGCGGGGTGCGAACGCGGGGCGTCGCGGTGCCGGGTGGGCCATGGTCCCTCTCCTGACCGTCTCGTGTTGTCCTACAGCGGCGAGTGTCCGACCTCGGGGGACGAGCGCTGCACCCGCCGCTTGACCTCAAATCTAGGCGCGGGGCGCGAACCGGGCGTCATGCCCTCGTACCGATTGCCGGGCCTCCCGGAGGATGAGCCGCCGGCCGCGGTCTACTCCCCAGGGTGGAGAGCCGACCCCACGTCTCGGGGTCTTCCCTGAGGGGTCGCCCGCCGTGTCGGGCATGTCGGACGCGGGCGGCGTCCCCGAACGCGTGACTTCGATCACTCGGGGCGGTCACGGGGCGGGGGCCGGGCGCGGTGCGGGCACCGGTCGGCGACGGGCGCGGCGGGGCGTGGGCGGCGGGTCGCGGGAAGGGAGGGGAGGGAGGTGACCGCTGGTCGCGGTGCGATCAACCTCCTTTCGGGCGCGCCCGGTTGACGGTGACGGTCGGTCAAGAGGAGTCGGACCGCTGGGGTCCTGACCGCGTTTCACCTCACCGGCGTGGCGCGCACAATCCGTCGTGCCCAGAGGGCGCGGCCTCTGCGCGCACGCGGCTCGGGAAACGTAAGCTGTGCCACGTCAGAGGGACCGGGCAGCGGGGATGAACATGGCGATGATGCGCCTGAGGCGCGAGGACCCGCGCGTCGTCGGCTCGTTCAGGCTTCACCGACGGCTCGGCGCGGGCGGGATGGGCGTGGTCTACCTCGGCTCCGACAAGAAGGGCCAGCGGGTCGCCCTGAAGGTGATCCGGCCTGATCTCGCCGAGGATCAGGAGTTCCGCTCGCGTTTCGCGCGCGAGGTCTCCGCGGCCCGTCGTATCCGGGGTGGTTGCACGGCCCGGCTGGTGGCCGCCGACCTGGAGGCCGAGCGCCCGTGGTTCGCCACCCAGTACGTCCCCGGACCCTCGCTGCACGACCGGGTCGCCGACGAGGGCGCGCTCCTCGCGGCCGACGCGGCGGCGATCGGCGCGGCGCTGTCCGAGGGCCTGGTCGCGGTGCACGAGGCCGGGGTGGTCCACCGGGATCTGAAGCCCTCCAACATCCTGCTGTCCCCCAAGGGGCCGCGGATCATCGACTTCGGCATCGCCTGGTCCACCGGTGCCTCCACGCTCACCCATGTGGGCACCGCCGTGGGCTCCCCCGGCTTCCTCGCCCCCGAGCAGGTGCGCGGCGCGGCCGTCACCCCGGCCACCGACGTCTTCTCGCTGGGCGCGACCCTCGCCTACGCCTCGACCGGCGACTCCCCCTTCGGGCACGGCAGTTCGGAGGTGATGCTGTACCGGGTGGTGCACGAGGAGCCGCATCTTCAGGGCGTGCCCGACGCGCTCGCCCCGCTGATCCGGGCCTGCCTCGCCAAGGACCCCGAGGACCGGCCCAGCACGCTCCAACTGTCGCTGCGGCTCAAGGAGATCGCGGCCCGCGAGGCACAGGGCCTGACCGAGGTACGGCCGCCCTCCCCGCGCGCGGCGGAGGCGGACCGGCCCACCGGGCGGCTCGTCGACACCTACCCGGAACCGCAGCGCGCCGCGCGCCGCCCGGCCCCCGGCACTCCGCCGAGCGGTGCCGGGCCCCGGAGCGGAATGCCCTCGCGGGGCGGCGGGCGCGGTGGCGGCACCCCCGCGCGTCCGGGTGCGCCGCGGCCCCCCGAGCAGCGGAGCGGCGGCCCCCGCCCCACCGCCGGCCCCCGCCCCACCGCCGGCCCCCGTCCCACCGGCGGTGGCCACCCCGGCACCCGTGGTGGCGCCCGGCGCCCGGCCCCGCGCACCACGAAGACCGGGCTGCGCCCCGCCAACCCCCGGCTGCTGCGTCAGCGCCTCACCGTCTTCTTCGTGGTGACCCTGCTCGTGGCCCTCGGCATCGCCCTGGCCCAGGGCTGCCAGGGCCCGACTCGTGGCCTGGGCGGCGGGTTCGGGGGCGTGTCCGGCGGGAGCGGCGTGACGGGCGTACGGCAGTCGTGGCAGATGCCGGTCGAGCGCACGGGGGCGGTCGGGCAGGCGCGGCCGTACGACGACCCGTACGGGTCCTCCCTTACCCGCCCCGGCGCCGGAGCGTAGGAGAGAGTCCCGCTCAGCCCTGCGGTCGTCCCGTCGCCACCGCGTAGAAGGCGACCGCGGCCGCCGCGCCCACGTTGAGCGAGTCGACGCCGTGGGACATCGGGATGCGGACCCATTCGTCGGCGGCGACCAGCGCCTGCCGGGACAGGCCGTCGCCCTCGGCGCCCAGCATCAGCGCGACCCTGTCCATGGTGTGCGGGGCGGCCTCGTCCAGGCTGCGGGCCTTCTCGTCCGGGGTGAGGGCGAGCAGGGCGAAGCCGGCCTCGCGGACCTGCTCCAGGCCCTTCGGCCAGTTCTCCAGGCGGGCGTACGGCACCGAGAACACCGCGCCCATCGACACCTTGACGCTGCGCCGGTACAGCGGGTCGGCGCAGTCGGGCGAGAGCAGGACCGCGTCCATGCCGAGGGCGGCGGCGGAGCGGAAGATGGCGCCGATGTTGGTGTGGTCGTTGACCGACTCCATGACCACCACGCGGCGGGCGGAGCCGAGCAGTGCGGCGGCGGTCGGCAGCGGCTTGCGCTGCATGGAGGCGAGGGCGCCGCGGTGCACGTGGTAGCCGGTGACGCGCTCGGCGAGTTCCGGGCTCACGGCGTAGACGGGGACGGACAGTTCGTCGATGACATCGCGCATGACGTCGATCCACTTGGCCGAGAGCAGCATGGAGCGCATCTCGTAGCCGGCGTCCCTGGCCCGGCGGATGACCTTCTCGCCCTCGGCGATGAACAGTCCCTCGGCGGGCTCGCGCTTGCGGCGCAGCTCGACGTCGGTCAGGTCCGTGTAGTCCGACAGGCGCGGGTCGTCGGGGTCCTCGACGGTGATGAGATCGGCCACGGGGTGATACTGCCTTGTCCTGGTGGGGTGCCAACGGCTGGGTAGGGGTGCGTTACCCGAGGTTACGCGTGATCACGGGGGCTCGGTCGGTGACCGGGGGGTATTCGGTCAGCCGGCCGGCGCGGGGCCCTGCGTCACGACCTCGCCGATCACGATGACCGCCGGGGGCTTCACGTCCTCGGCGCGGACGGCCTCGGCGACCGTGGCGAGGGTGGCGTCGACCCGGCGCTGCGCGGCCGTCGTGCCCTCCTGCACCAGGGCGACGGGGGTCTTCGGGGACTTGCCGTGCGCGACGAGCGTCTCGGCGATCTTCCCGATCTTGTCGACGCCCATCAGGATCACCAGCGTGCCGGTGAGCCTGGCCAGGGCGGGCCAGTCGACCAGCGAACGCGCGTCGTCGGGGGCGACATGGCCGCTGACGACCGTGAACTCGTGGGCGACGCCCCGGTGGGTGACCGGGATGCCGGCCGCGCCCGGCACCGAGATGGAGCTGGAGATGCCCGGTACGACGGTGCAGGGGATGCCGGCCTCGGCGAGCGCCTGGACCTCTTCCATGCCCCGGCCGAAGACGAAGGGGTCGCCGCCCTTGAGCCGTACGACCGACTTGCCCTGCCTGGCGTGTTCGATGAGCGCGTTGTTGATGGCCTCCTGGGCCATGTAGCGGCCGTACGGGATCTTCGCCGCGTCGATCACCTCGACGTGCGGCGGGAGTTCGGCGAGCAGGTCGCGCGGGCCGAGCCGGTCGGCGATCACGACGTCCGCCTCGGCGAGCAGCCGGCGCCCGCGGACCGTGATCAGGTCGGGGTCGCCGGGCCCGCCGCCGACCAGGGCGACGCCGGGGGCGCGGGTGCGGTGGTGGGGGGCGACGAGGGTGCCGTCGCGCAGGCCCTCGACGACCGCGTCGCGGATGGCGGCGGTGTGCCGGGGGTCGCGGCCGCGGGCGTCCGTGGTGAGGACGGCGACGGTCACGCCCTCGCTGGTGCCGGTGGCGGGGGTCCAGGCGGTGGCCCGGTCGGCGTCGTCGGAGCGGACGCACCAGACGCGGTGCCGCTCGGCCTCGGCGGAGGCGGCGGCGTTGGCGGCGGGGTCGCTGGTGGCGATGAGGGCGTACCAGGCGTCGGCGAGGTCGCCGTCCTCGTACCGCCGCCGGTGCCAGGTCAGCTCGCCGGCGTCCGCCATCGCCTCGACCGAGGGGGTCGCCTCGGGGGAGACGAGGACGATGTCCGCGCCGGCCGCGATCAGGGCGGGCAGGCGGCGCTGGGCGACCTGTCCGCCGCCGAGGACGACCACGCGGCGGCCGGACAGGCGCAGCCCTACGGGATAGGCGGGGTGTTCGGCCATGGCTCCTCCGGGGGCGTTGGGTGGCCCTGACGTGCGGATTTTACGGTCCCGGAGGGCGCGGACGGGACGGGTGTCCGGGGGGGTGGGCAGGCGCGGCCCGGTGGACGGTATCTGGGATGGGCGGGTGCGGCCCTGGTGGACGGGTGTCCGGGGGTGGACGGGTGCGGCCCTGGTGGACGGGTATCTGGGGGTGGGCAGGCGCGGCCTGGTGGACGGGTGTCCGGGGGTGGACGGGTGCGGCCCTGGTGGACGGGTGTCCGGGGGTGGGCGGATGGGGCCCTGGTGGACGGGTGTCCGGGGGTGGGCAGGTGCGGCCCTGGTGGACGGGTGTCCGAGGGTGGACGGGTGCGGCCCGGTGGGTGGGTACAACCACTGGGCCGCACCCGCCGGGCCGCGTCCGGGACCGCGGTGCCGTGGCACCTACTTCTCGGTGACCCCCGCCGAGTCGAACGTGGCCACCTCGTGCATCGCTCTCGCCGCGCTCTGCACCAGCGGCAGGGCGAGCAAGGCACCGGTGCCCTCGCCGAGCCGGAGGTCGAGGTCGATCAGGGGGCGCAGGCCGAGCTTGTTGAGGGCCGCGACATGGCCCGGCTCGGCGCTGCGGTGGCCGGCGATGCAGGCCGCGAGGACCTCGGGGGCGATGGCGCGGGCCACGAGGGCCGCGGCACCCGCGCTCACGCCGTCCAGGATGACCGGCGTACGCAGGGACGCGCCACCGAGCAGCAGGCCGACCATCGCCGCGTGCTCGAAGCCGCCGAGGGCCGCGAGGACGCCGATGGGGTCGGCCGGGTCCGGCTGGTGGAGTTCCAGGGCGCGCCGGACCACCTCGGTCTTGCGGGCCAGCGTCTCGTCGTTGATGCCGGTGCCGCGGCCGGTGACCTCGGCCGGATCGGTGGCGGTGAAGACGGAGATCAGCGCGGCGGAGGCGGTGGTGTTGGCGATGCCCATCTCACCGGTGAGCAGCGCCTTGTTGCCGGCCGCGACCAGATCGCGGGCGGTCTCGATGCCGACCTCGATGGCGGCCTTGGCCTCCTCGCGGCTCATCGCGGGCCCGGCGGTCATGTCGGAGGTACCACCGCGGATCTTGCGGGGCAGCAGGCCGGGGGTGGCGGGCAGGTCGGCGGCGACACCGACGTCCACGACGCACACCTCGGCACCGACCTGGGCGGCGAAGGCGTTGCAGACCGCGCCCCCGCCCAGGAAGTTGGCCACCATCTGGCCGGTGACCTCCTGGGGCCAGGGGGTGACGCCCTGGGCGTGCACGCCGTGGTCGCCCGCGAAGATGGCCACGGCGGCGGGCTCCGGGATCGGCGGCGGGCACTGCCGGGACAGGCCCGACAGCTGTGCGGAGATGATCTCCAGCATGCCGAGCGCGCCGGCCGGCTTGGTCATGCGCTTCTGGCGCTCCCAGGCCTCACCGAGGGCCTTGGCGTCGAGCGGGCGGATCTGGGCGACGGTCTCGGCAAGCAGGTCGTGGGGTTCCTCTCCGGGCAGCGCACGGCGGCCGTACGTCTCTTCGTGCACCACCCAGGACAGGGGGCGTCGCTTGGACCAGCCGGCCTGCATCAGCTCGGGCTCGTCCGGGAATTCGTCGACGTACCCGACGCACAGGTAGGCGATGACCTCCAGGTGCTCGGGCAGGCCGAGCGCGCGCACCATCTCGCGCTCGTCGAAGAAGCTGACCCAGCCTACGCCGAGGCCCTCGGCGCGCGCGGCGAGCCAGAGGTTCTCCACGGCGAGCGCGGCGGAGTACGGCGCCATCTGGGGCTGGGTGTAGCGGCCCAGGGTGTGCCGGCCGCCGCGGGTGGGGTCGGCGGTGACGACGATGTTGACCGGGGTGTCGAGGATGGCCTCGATCTTCAGTTCCTTGAACTGCTTGGCCCGGCCCTTGGGCAGCGACTTCGCGTACGCCTCGCGCTGGCGCATGGCCAGTTCGTGCATGGTGCGCCGGGTGTCGGCGGACCGGATGACGACGAAGTCCCAGGGCTGCGAGTGGCCGACGGAGGGCGCGGTGTGCGCGGCCTCCAGGACGCGGAGCAGCACCTCGTGCGGGATGGGGTCGCCGCGGAAGCCGTTGCGGATGTCGCGGCGCTCGCGCATCACCTTCAGCACGGCCTCGCGCTCGGCGTCGTCGTAGCCGGGGGCGGCGGGGCCGGTGGCCTGCGGCGCGGGCGCGGGTGCCGCTTCGGCCGGGGTCTCGCCCTGCTCGACGGCGGGCTCCGGAGCCTCGGCGGCGGGCTCCGGGGCCTCGGCCTGCGGTACGGCCTCGGCCTCGCGCGGCGCGGGCACGGTGGCCTGCGGCGCGGCGCCCTGCGCGGGCAGGGTGAGCGGGTGCGGCGCGGTCGGCGCGAGCTGCGGGTCGCCCGGCACCTGCCCCTCCACCGGCACGGACTCCCCGGCCGGCTGCTCGGGAGCCGGCTCCAGGGGAACGGCGGGCGCGGGCACGGCGGTGTCCACCGGCTCGGGGGCCTGCGGGACCGGGGCTTCGGCGGCCGTCGGAGCTTCGGCCTGCGGCTGGATGGGGGCGGCGGCCTGCGGCTGTACGGGGGCTTCGGCGGGGGCCGGTTCGGCGGCCTGCGGCTGTACCGGGGCGGCTGCGAGGGCCGGTTCGGCGGCCTGCGGCTGCGTGGCCTCCGCGGTGACGAGGTCCGCCTGCGGGTCGGTGGCCACGGCGGCGACCGGCGCCGGGGTGGCGTCGGCGGGCTGCTGGGGGGCGGCGGGTACGGCGGGGTCGCTCGCCGGGGCGGGCTCGGCGGCCAAAGCCGCCTGGGCCGCCGGGTCCTGAGCCGCCGGCTGCGCCTGCGCCTCGGCCAGGGACTCCGGCTGCGCGGGCTGCTGCGGCTGCGGGGCACTGGGCGCGGCCGGGGTCACCGGGGCCTCCTGGACCACGGGCTCCACCGGCTGCGTGCCCTGGACCTGCTGCGCGTCCGGCGCGGGGGCGGCGGGAACCTCGACCGCTTCGACCGGGACGGCCTGCTCGACCGGGACGGCCACGGGCTCGGCGGGCTCAACCGGCTGGGCGGGCTCGACCGGCTGGGCGGGCTCGGCGGCGACCGGCTCGACCGGCTGGACCACCTGGACGGGTTCGGCGGCGACGGGCTCGTCCGGCGCGGCGGCCTGCGCGACCGCGGCAGCCTCGGCGGCCTCGACCGCGAGCGGCTCGGCCTGCTGGACGGCCTCGACCGCAGGAGCCACGGCGTCGGCGGCCTGCTGGGCGTCCGACACGGGCGCGGCGACGGCCTCGACCGGCTGGGGCGCCTGGGCGGCCTCCGGTACGGGCTCGACGGCGATGGGCTCGGCGGCCGGTACGGGCTCGGCGGTGACCGGCTCGACCTGCTGAGCGGCCTCGGCGACCGGGACGGCGGCATCGGGCGCCTGGACCTCGGCCTGCGCGGGCGCACCGGCCTCCGGCGTACCGTCCACGGGCGCCGGGGCCTCGGCGACCTGCGCCTCCTGGACCGGCTGGACCTGCGGCACGGGCGCGCCCGCTTCCGTGACCTCGGCGACCTGGGCGTCCGGTGCCTGCACGGGCGCCACGGCGACCGGCACGTTCTCGCCGGCCACCGGCGCCGCCGCGCCTTCGGTCACGATCTGCTGGGAAAGCTCGGGTGCGGGCACCTGCGCGACGGCCTCACCGGCGGCGGCCTCCGGCGTACCGGCGACCGCCGGATCAACCGTTTCCGCACCCGGCCCCTGCTCCGCGACCGGCGCCTGGGACACCTCCGCCGCGTCCGGTACCTGTCCGGCCACCGGCGCCGCCACCGCCGTACCCGCCGGAGCCGCACCCCAGGGGGCCGCGCTCTGCGGGCCCATCTCCCGGAGCGGCTGGGCGTCGAGGTACTCGGGGCCGCGGTCGGCGAGGGAGCGGACCGGTCCCGCGGAGGCGCTGGGGATGGGCGGGCCGAGATGCAGCGGGCGGCGCGGCGCCGGCGTCTCCTGCGCGGACGGCAGGCGTACGCCGTTGAGGTCCACGGAACCCGTGTCGCGGCCGGAGGCCTCGTGGACGGCCTCGACCACCGGCTCCGGGGCGGGTGGCGGCACCTCGTTGCCCCATGCGCCCCGGGCGCCCGGCAGCAGCAGGTCTTCGTCCTCGGCGGGGGCCTCGGAGAGGTAGGTGTACGCGCCGTGCGCGGTGACGCCCGGCTGCTCCACCATGCCTGCGCTCTCCGGCTGCCCCTCGCCCGGGACCTGGCCGGTGTCGGTCATGCGTACCCCTCGCCCAATCGGTTAGTGCTCCTACGACCAGCTCACCCGGAACGGCACACCGACCGCCCCGTAGTGAAGAACGAGCGTGCGTGCCCAGCGGCACGAACGACCCGCCGGAAAAGGCGACAAAGCCATTCAGTGGCATTGTCCCGGTCGTTGCCTCGTCGCGACAGCATGATCCGCGACAGGCCGCTGTGGACTACGCCACGTTGCGCGTCCACGGGTTCGCCGTACCACACCCACCCCAAAACGGGCGTGCGTTCCGGACATTGGCGAACGAAGTTCCGGGCCACCGGTGCGGTACAACGATCGGCCAGCCTACCGCGCGCGGTACGACTACCGGATCACGGGGCGATCGGACAGTATGCCGCTGAGCAGGAACGCGACGTTCCGCTCGGTCTCCCGCCAGGCGCGGGTGTCGAGTTCGACGGACTGGAGCAGGGCGCACTCGACGCGGTATCCGTGCTCGCTCAGGTCGCGGCCGACGAGTTCGGCCGCGTCGCGGGTCGCGGCATGGGTGACGATGCGCTGCGGGCGCCGGTCGGCGACCGCCGAGACCACGGCCGCTCCCCCGCCGCCGACCCGGACCACATCCGGTTCGGGCAGGTCCTCCAGGACGTGCGGGGCGCTGCCGTGCACCACCTGGAGCTGGACGCCGTAGCGGCGGGCGGCGCCGTCGGTGCGGGCGCAGGCGGCCGGGTCCTGGTCGACGGCGATGACGGCGGCACCGGCGCGCGCGGCCTCGGTGGCGAAGGCGCCGGAGCCGCAGCCGATGTCCCAGACGAGGTCGCCGACCCGCGGTCCGAGGCGGGCGAGTTGGGCGGCCCGCAGCAGCTCGGTCTCGCCCTCGCCGAGGGCGGTGCCGTCGCCGTACGCCTCGTCGGGCTGGACCCAGCCGCGCGGGCCGGTGCCCGGATCGCGGCCGGCGATCCAGCCGCCGCCCTCCGTGGCGTTCGCGGGGCCCCCGATGACGATGACGAGGTTGGGGTCGCGCCAGGTGTGGTCGGCGGCCTTGTCGGAGGTGACGATGGAGACCTGTTCGCGGTCGGTGCCCAGTTCCTCGCAGACGACGAAGGTGCGGTGGACGCCCGCGAGGAGGAGGCCGAGTTCGGCGGGGCCCGCGCCCGGCGCGGTGAGGACGGCCACCTTGGTGTGGGCGCGGCAGACGTTCACGGCCCGGCGCAGGGTGCGCGGGTGGGCGACGACGACCTGGGCGTCGTCCCAGGGCATGCCGGCCCGCGCGAAGGCGGCGGCGACGGAGGAGACGCCGGGGACGACCTCCACCTCCAGGCCGAACTCGGGGGCGCGCAGGGTGCGTACGACGCCGAAGAAGCCGGGGTCACCGTCGGCGAGCACCACCGCGGTGCCGCGGTGGCCGGCGATGCGGCGGGCGGCGAGCGCGACGCTGCCGAGGCGGATGCGTTCGGCGGAGGGCGGGATCTCGGGCAGTGCCAGGTGGTGGGCCGCGCCTGCCACGAGGGTGGCGGCGCCGAGGGCGGAGCGTGCCGCGTCGGTCAGCGGCGAGCCGTCCCAGCCGATCACCGTGACCCGGTCGGCCATCGTCGTCCATCTCCAGGTTTTCGCAGGTCGTCAGGGGTGCGGGGCCCGTGGGCGGGCTCCGTGAGGGTACCCGGTCGCGCGGCGTCGCGGGCGGCGGGGCGCGGCGGCGGGGGTCAGTTCCAGTCGGCGTACGAGGTGAAGCCGCCGGTGTCGGCGAGCTGTTCGTCGGCGCCTTCCAGGTCCTCCGGCAGCAGGCTCCACACGATGAAGTCGGTGCGCAGGTCGGCCCAGCCGCCGTCCTCGGTGCGCACATGGACTATGCACGCGTTGCGCAGCACCCCCTCGCTGATGCAGCCGATCTTCTGGGCGACCTGCTGGGAGGCGGTGTTGTCGGCGGCGGTGCGCAGCTCGATGCGCTCGAAGCGCTGGTCGCCGAAGAGCCAGCGGGCGGTGGCGAGCGCCGCCTCGGAGGCGTACCCCTCGCCGCGGGCCCAGGGGGCGATGATGTACGACAACTCGGTGGCGCGGACGTGCCAGTTGGTCCGGGTCAGCTGGACGATGCCGACCAGGCGCTGGGTGAGGAACTCGGTGACGGCGAGGTCGAGTCCGCGGCCGGCGGCGCGTTCGGCGGGCGCGTGCTCGGTGATCCAGCGCCGGGCGCCGGCCTCGGTGAACGGCTGGGGCACGTCGGTCCAGGCGGCGACCTGCTCGTCGTTCATCATCTCGGCCAGGGCGGGCACGTCGTCCTCGTCGAGGGGGCGCAGCACCAACCGCTCCGTGCTGATGGAGATGTTGGGGAAGGTGCTCGTCATGCGCCGCTCCGTAACCTTCGGGGAGAACTCGAGTGCCAGCGGCCGCCGTGGCGCGGTCCTGCTGAACTGCCCAGCATGCAGCATGAAACCACTGAACCGCACGACGGGGTCCACACCCGGTGAGGGAGTGGACCCCGTGGGTCGCGACGCGGTGTGTGCCGGTGGCCGGAATCAGAAGGACGGGATGACCGAGCCCTGGTACTTGTCCTCGATGAACTTCTTGACCTGGGGCGAGGTGAGGAGCTTGGCGAGCTTCTTGACCCGCGGGTCGTTCTCGTTGCCCTTCTTCACGGCGAGGAAGTTGCCGTAGGGGTTGTTCTTCGCGGACTCCAGGACGAGGGCGTCCTTGGCGGGCTTGAGGCCCGCGGAGATGGCGTAGTTGCCGTTGACGACCGCCGCGTCCACGTCGTCCAGGGAGCGCGGGGTCTGGGCCGCCTCGACCTCCTTGAACTGGAGGTGCCTGGGGTTCTTGGCGATGTCCTCGGGGGTGGCCTCGTTGCCGGCGCCGGACTTGAGGGTGATGAGCCCGTTGTCGGCGAGCAGCTTCAGGGCGCGGCCCTCGTTGACGGCGTCGTTGGGGACGGCGACGGTCGCACCGTTCTTGAGGTCGCCCGCCTTCTTGACCTTGTGGGAGTACAGGCCGAGGGGCTCCAGGTGCACCGTGACGACGGGCACGATGTGGGTGCCGCGCTTCTTGTTGAAGTCGTCCAGGTACGGCTTGTTCTGGAAGTAGTTGGCGTCCACCGAGCCGTCCTCGGTCGCCGTGTTCGGCGTGATGTAGTCGGTGAACTCCTTGACCTGGAGGTCGAGCCCGGCCTTCTTCGCGAGGTTCTTCTCGACGAAGTTCAGGATCTCGGCGTGCGGGACCGGGCTGGCGGCGACGACCAGCGGGCCGCTGTAGTCGTGGGAGGCGGAGGAGTTGCCGGAGCCGCAGGCGGTCAGCCCGAAGGTGAGGGCTCCGGCGGCGAGGACGGCGGTGGTGAGCTTGGCGGTGTTACGCACGAAAAGTGCCTTTCCTTATGGGTGGTGCGACCCCGCATCAGGGGGTGCGGCGCGAAGCGCCTCGTTGAGGGGTGGTGGTCGGGTGACGGGTGGGCGGGGAGTCTGGGGTGCTGCTAGGCGGCCTTGGTGACCTCGGCCGGGTCCGGCTTCCGGTCGTCCTTGGCCTTCAGCAGCCGCAGCTTGGGCGCGGGGCCCGAGCGGCCGCCGCGGCGGTGCAGGGCGCGGGCCGCGAAGTCGCCGGCGAACTGGATGAGGGAGATGACGACGGCGAGGATCGCGACGGTGATCCACATCAGCTCAGTCTCGAAGCGCTGGTAGCCGTAGCGGACGGCGAGATCGCCGAGACCGCCGCCGCCGACCGTGCCGGCCATGGCGGAGTAGCCGATGAGGGCGATGACCGTGGTGGTGGTGCTGGCGATCAGGGAGGGCAGGGACTCGGGGACGAGCACCTTGCGGACGATGGTCCAGGTGTTGCCGCCCATGGACTGCACGGCCTCCACGAGCCCGCCGTCCACCTCGCGCACGGCCGTCTCGACCAGGCGGGCGAAGAACGGGATGCCGCCGATGGCGAGCGGCACGACCGCGGCGGCGGTGCCGATCGTGGTCCCGGTGACCCAGCGGGTGAAGCTCATCAGGGCGACCATAAGGATGATGAACGGCAGCGAGCGGCCGACGTTCACGATCTGGCCGATCACCTTGTTGGCGACGACGTTCTGGAGCAGGCCCCCGCGGTCCGTGAGGACGAGGAGGAGGCCGAGCGGGAGGCCCACGACGACGGCGATCAGGGTGGACCAGAGCACCATGTCGAACGTCTGGGAACACGCGTCCGACAGCAGCGGCCGCATCTCGGACCAGGTCACTTGGCACCTTCCTTGACCAGTACGGGCTCCTGGCCCACGACGTCGATCTGGAGTCCCTGCTCGCGCAGGAAGCCGATGGGCACCACGTTGTCCTCGTAGTGGCCGGGCAGCTCGATGCGCATCCGGCCGATCTGGAGGCCGCCGACGGTGTCGATGGCGGCGCCGAGGATCGAGATGTCGATGTTGTAGGTGCGGGAGAGCTGGGAGATGACCGGCTGGGTCGCGGCCTCGCCGTGGAAGGTGACGTCGAGGACGGTGCGCTCGGTGCCGGTGCGCTCGCCGCTCACCGGGAACAGGGCGGCGGCCAGCTGGGAGCCGGGGGTCGCCAGCAGCTCGCTGACCGTGCCGGACTCCACGATCCGGCCCTTCTCCATCAGGGCGGCGGAGTCGCAGATCGACTTGACCACGTCCATCTCGTGGGTGATGAGCAGGACGGTGAGGCCGAGCTGCCGGTTCAGGTCGCGCAGCAGCTGGAGGATGGAGCGGGTGGTCTCCGGGTCGAGGGCGCTGGTGGCCTCGTCGGAGAGCAGCACCTTGGGGTCGCCGGCCAGGGCGCGGGCGATGCCGACGCGCTGCTTCTGGCCGCCGGAGAGCTGGGCGGGGTAGCTCCTGGCCTTGTCGGCGAGGCCGACCAGGTCGAGCAGTTCGAGCGCCTTGCGGGAGCGTTCCTTCCCGGACTTTCCGAGGATCTCCAGCGGCAGCTCGACGTTGTCCTGCACGGTCCGCGAGGACAGCAGGTTGAAGTGCTGGAAGACCATGCCGATCCGGCTGCGCGCCTGGCGCAGTTCCCGGCCCGCGCGCGGTCCGCGCCCGGCCAGGGCGGTGAGGTCCTGTCCGGCGACGGTCACGGTGCCGGAGGTGGGGCGCTCCAGCAGGTTGACGCAGCGGATGAGCGAGGACTTGCCGGCGCCGGACTGGCCGATGACGCCGTAGACCTCGCCTTCGCGGACGTGGAGATCGACGCCGTCGAGGGCGGTGACCTCGCGGCCGCGGGAACGGTAGACCTTGGTGAGGCCCGATGTGGTGATCACAGGATTTCCGTCACTGTCGAGTGCGCGGGCGCGGGTGTGCCCGGACACGGGTGCGTTGCGTGCGTTCATGGGGGTACGCGGCACGGTTCTCGGGGTGGCGGTGCAGCGGGAGAACGTCGTGTGCGCGCGGCGGCCCTCGGTCACACGCGCCTGGGTAGGGGCGCGGGACGGGTCGCGGCTCTCGCTTCGGGGCGCGAGGCTCAGGTGGTGCGGGGGCCCTCTAGAAGGCGCACATTCGACACGGACACAGACAAACAGCACCGGGCGTCATGGGCGCCCCGGTCGCAGGGATGCGGCTGCTCGTCGTGGTCATGCGGCCCAGTAAAGCAGAAGCGCGCCGGGGACCGGTGGCCGCTGTCCGCATAGTGGACAGCGGCGGACACCTCGGGGCGGGCCCGGCCGCGGCCGGGGACCTGCGCTCCCCCGCCGGTGACCAGTGCGCGCAAGGCCGCGCGGCCGTCCTCGACGAGACCGGCGTCCCCTTCTTCACCCCTGCGGGTTGTGGCCAACGCCACGGTCCGTGTGCCGGACCCGGTGGTGTACGGCGGGGTCGGGGGCGTTGCCCCGATTCCGCCGTAATAAGGTCACCGCATGCTCACTGTCCTGACGCTGGTGACCGGGGTCGCCGCGCTGCTGCTCGCCGCGTGGTGCGGCTGGGCCGCCTATCGTGACCAGCCGACGAAGGACTGGCACCTCATCGGCATGGCCGTGGTGTCGCTGCTGGCCGCGATCCAGCTGGTGATCGGGATCGTGCAGCTGGCGCGGGGCGAGAAGCCGGCGCAGGGGACCACGATCTTCGTGGCGTATCTGCTGGGCGCGTTCGCGTGCGTGCCGGCCGCGGGGTTCATGTCGCTGGCCGAGCGGACCCGCTGGGGTTCGGTGACGGCCGCGGCGGGCGGAGTGGTGCTGGCCGTGCTTCAGGTCCGGCTCTTTGACATCTGGGGAGGCTGAGGATGACGACCGTCGAGGAGAAGCCGGCCCGGTTGATCAGCGGTCCGGGCATGCTGCTGGTGTGGTTCTACGGCGTGATGGTCGTCGGCGCGGTGTCGCGTTCCGCGTTCCAGATCGCGACGGACTTCGGGCGGGCGCCGCTCGCCTATTCGCTCTCCGCGGTGGCCGGGCTGGTGTACGCGTTCATCACGTACACGCTCGTGCGGGGCGGGGAGACGGCGCGGCGGGCGGCGCTGGTCTGCTGCGGGGTCGAGTTGGCCGGTGTGCTGCTCGTCGGCACGTGGACGGTGGTCGACAGCTCCGCGTTCCCCGACGCCACGGTGTGGTCCGACTATGGGATGGGGTACGTGTTCATTCCCGTACTGCTTCCCCTTTCCGCGATGTACTGGTTGCGGAAGGCGCGGTCGCAGGAGGCTGGTTGATCACCGTGACACGCGGTGGTCACGCCGTGGCCACATAGGTCGCCGCCGGCTTCTCCAAAACGATCAGCTCGACCCCGTCCGTGCCCCGCACCCTGCCCACCGGCTCGTAGCCGGCGCGGCGGTAGAGGCGGAGGTTGCCCTCGCTGCGGTGGCCGGTCTGGAGGCGGAAGAGGGTGGCGCCGCGCTGCCCGGCCAGCTCGGCCTCGGCGGCGCGCAGCAGGCGGGCGCCGATGCCGTGGCCCTGGAGGCGGGGGTGCACGCACAGGCGGGTGATGGCGGCGGAGCCGTCCTCCGCGATCCTGCCGCGTACGGCGCCCACCACCTCGTCGCCGAGCCGGGCGACGAAGACGCAGTCGACGCCGATCTCCCGGCGGACGGCGTCGAGGCTCTCGACGAGCGGGTCGATGCGGTAGTTGCCGTACAGCCGCGCCTCGCTCTGGAAGCACAGGTACTGGAGGCGGAAGACATCCTCCGCGTCCTCGTCGGTCGCCACCGAGATGGTCACGCTCATGCCCATGTGCGCATGCCTCCCGCTCACCTGATCACTGTCGTCCCCCACACTCCTATCCCCGCGCCCGGCGGGAAGCAACCTTCGTCGGGCGGGGACGCCCTGTGACATAGCCAACTCCCCGCGATCCGGCGGCGGACCGGGGCATTCCGGGAGGACGCGGGGAGTTCGGCGCGGCGGGCGGCGCGGGTCAGCGCAGGAAGTCGGCGCGGGCGAGGACGCCGGTGTCGGCGTTGTCGGTGAAGACGCCGTCGATGCCGGTCGCGAAGTACGCCTTGAAGGCGCCGAAGGGGTCGCCGTACCCGTCGGCCGCGCTGCCCTTGCGGAACTCGGCGGGCAGGAACGGGTTTTCGTTGCGCATCGTGTAGGGGTGCAGGATCAGGCCGACCCGGTGCGCGTCGGAGACCAGGGTGGAGGGCTGGCCGAGGGAACCGTCCGCCTTCCTGGGGATGACGAGGTCCAGGGTGGGGCCGATGCCCTGGGCGTAACCGGCGATCTCCCGCAGGCCCTTGGGGGTGATCAGGTCGGCGACGGTGCGCGGGTCGCCCGCCGCCACGAAGTCCCAGGGGCGGCTGTCGGCCGTGGACAGCAGCACCACGAGCGGGTTGTCGACGAGCTGGTTCAGCCGCTGGATGCTGGTGGGCTCGAACGACTGGAGGATCACCGGGGAGTTGCGGGTGTCCTTGCCGTACTTGTGCAGCAGCTTGGCGACCCGCTCCTCCAGCGGGAGGCCCAGTCCGCGGAAGTAGGTGGGGTGCTTGGTCTCGGGGTAGATCCAGACCTGCTTGCCGCGCTTGCGGGTCTGCTCGTCCTGCCACTTGAGGACTTCCTCGAAGGTGGGGATCTCCCAGCGGCCGTTGTAGAGGGTGTTGTGCGGCCGGTTGTCCGGGATGCGCTCGATCGCGCGCAGCGTCTTCAGCTCGGCGAGGGTGAAGTCCTCGGTGAACCAGCCGGTGGTGGGGACGCCGTCGAGCACCTTGGTGGTCTTGCGGCCGGCGAACTCGGGGTGGTCCGCGACATCGGTGGTACCGCCGATCTCCGGTTCGTGCCGGCAGACCAGATGGCCGTCCTTGGTGGGGCACAGGTCGCCGGCCTCCACGATGTCGGCGCCGAGGTCGAGGGCCAGCCCGTAGGAGCCGAAGGTGTGCTCGGGGCGGTAGCCGCTGGCGCCGCGGTGGCCGACGATGGTGGGCACCGGCAGGCCCTTGAGCCCGCGCGCGGTGCGCCCCGCCGCCGGTGCCTCGGCGGCCCTGGCGGTGCCGGACAGGCCGAGGACGGCGCCGCCGGCGCCCAGCATCGCGGCGCCGAGGAGCGCCCGCCGTCCCGTGACCTGCGGCTGCGTCTCGTCCCTGCGCTCGGTTCCCATGGCGGCCTCCTGCCGTCGTCCGTCTTCTTCGCTCATCAGTCCGATGCTCATCAGTCCGGGAGATCGTAGGGGCGCGCATATGACAGAAGGGCGGCTTCGCGTCGAACTCGCGGGTGCCTGTGTATGACCCCTGCGTGCGGGCACCTGACGAGGTGTCGCCAGGGGACGAAGCGAGCGATGTCCGTCACATCGGCACCGGTGCGTCACCCGCCGTCCGCCGGGCGTCACCGCAGGTAAACCCGCGTCAACACTTCGTAAGACCTCGGTGAACCGCTCGTTCCCGATGTGCGTTCGCGCCGAGGCCGCGAGTAATGTCCTCACCTGCACAGACTCATATCGCTCCCCTGACATCGGAGGACCCGTTGTCCCGCTTCCGCCTCATCAAGGCAGTGCTCGGACCGATCATGCGCCTGATGTTCCGCCCACAGGTGGAGGGCGCGGAGCACATTCCGGGGGACGGCCCGGTGATTCTGGCCGGAAACCACCTCACCTTCATCGACTCGATCGTGCTGCCGGTCGTCACGAAGCGTCAGGTGCTGTTCATCGGCAAGGACGAGTACGTCACCGGCAAGGGCTTCAAGGGCCGGCTGATGGCGTGGTTCTTCACCGGGGTCGGCATGATCCCGGTGGACCGGGACGGCGCGAACGGCGGAGTGGCGGCGCTCATGACGGGGCGGCGGGTCCTGGAGGAGGGGAAGGTCTTCGGGATCTACCCGGAGGGCACCCGCTCCCCCGACGGCCGCCTGTACCGGGGGCGCACGGGCATCGCCCGGCTGACCCTGATGACCGGCGCACCGGTGGTGCCGTTCGCCATGATCGGCACCGACAAGCTCCAGCCCGGCGGCAAGGGCATGCCCCGGCCCGGCAAGGTCACCGTCCGGTTCGGCCCGGCGATGGAGTTCTCCCGCTACGAGGGCATGGACCGCGACCGCTATGTGCTGCGCGCCGTCACCGACTCCGTGATGGCCGAGGTCATGCGGCTGTCGGGGCAGGAGTACGTCGACATGTACGCCACCAAGGCGAAGGCCGCCTGAGCCTGACGCGGCAGATGGACGCGGGCCGTTCCGGTTGTACCGGGGCGGCCCGCGTTCGTCCGTCTGCCGGTGTGAATCTGCCCCGGCGGCAGGGGCATTCGGCCTACGCCCCCGAGCGCGTGATCCACCGGACATGTCTGATGCAGACATGGATACACCTTCGCGGCGAACCCTCCTCCGTGTCCCGATCGCAGCCGTCGGCGCGGGTTTCCTGGCGGCTTGCGGCTCCGGTTCAGGACCCGAGAGCCGCTCCGGCCCGCACCACGCGGACACCGGTCCCCTCGGGACGGGCGTCGGGGAAACCTTCGTACCGGCGGGGCCCAAGGGGTACGTCAACCCGTCGGACCCGGAGGTCCTCGCCACCGAGCGCAAGCGGGGGGAAGGGCGGGTGCGCACGTACCGGTTCACCGCCGCGGAGGCCAAGCTGGACCTGGGCGGGCGCTCGGTGCACACCTGGGCGTACAACGACACGGTGCCGGGGCCGCTGGTCCGGGTGACCGCGGGCGACATCCTGGACCTGACGCTCGCCAACCGGCTGCCGACCACCACCACCCTGCACTCCCACGGGGTGCGGCTGCGCTGCGACATGGACGGCGTCCCGGACCTGACGCAGCGGCCGATTCCGGCCGGTACGGACTTCCGCTACCGGTTCAACGTGAAGCACCCCGGCACATATCTGCTCCACTCCCACGTCGGGATGCAGCCCGACCGCGCCCTGTACGCGCCGCTCGTGGTGGACGACCCCAAGGAGACACTCGGCTACGACAAGGAGTGGATCGTCGTCCTGGACGACTGGCTCGACGGCGTGGACGGCTCCACCCCCGACAGCGTGCTCGAACAGCTCAAGCCGGGCGGCTCCGGGATGGCCAACATGGGCATGGGCCCCGAGCACCCGCACGCGAGCGGGAGCCCCGCCCCGAGCGCGAGCAGGCCGGCCGGGGCGAAGGCGTCGCCGTCCGCGAAGGCCAGGGGCGGCGGCCCCGACCGGGTGCTGCACGACTCCCACAGCCGGATGCTCCACGGCGACGGCGGCAGCGTCGACTACCCCTACTACCTCGCCAACGGACGGCTGCCGCACAACCCGCAGGAGTTCCGCTGCCGCCCCGGCGACCGCATCCGGGTGCGCTTCGTCAACGCAGGCTCGGAGACGGCCTTCCGGGTCTCGCTCGGCGGCCACGCCATGACGGTCACGCACACCGACGGCTACCCCGTGCGGCACAAGGAGACCGACGCCCTGCTCATCGGCATGTCCGAGCGGTACGACGTGCTGGTGACCGCCAAGGACGGCTGCTTCCCGCTGGTCGCGCTGGCCGAGGGCAAGAAGGGCAACGCGCTCGCCGTCCTGCGCACCGACAAGGGGAGAAACCTTCCGGCACCGGATGTCCGCCCCAAGGAGCTGGACGGCGAGTGCGTGCCGGCGCGCCGGCTGGAGCCGGCCGACTCGGTGGCCCTGTCCGAGCGGCACCCCGACCGCCAGCTGCGCATCAAGATCACCGGCAGCATGCGCAGGTTCGACTGGGGCTTCGACCACAAGCCGTACGACGTCCGGCAGCGGCACGAGATCCGTGCCGGGGAGCGGGTGCGGCTCACGCTCATCAACGCGACGGACATGTGGCACCCGATGCACCTGCACGGCCACACCTTCGCCATGACGGGACTGGACGCGGTGGGGGCGCGCAAGGACACGGCGCTGGTGCTGCCGCACCGCAAGCTGGTGGTGGAATTCGACGCGGACAACCCCGGTCTGTGGATGGTGCACTGCCACAACCAGTACCACTCGGAGAGCGGGATGATGACGATCCTCGGCTACAAGCGGTGAGGGGGCGCCGGGCGAGCGGGGCTCACCCGGTGTTCTCCAGTTTCTGCCCCTTCAGCAGGAACCACGCCGCGACCGCCGTGCCCAGCAGGACCGCCGCGCCCGCGCCCGAGGCCAGGTGGAGGCCGTGGACGAAGGCGTCGCGGGCCGCGTCCAGCATGGGCCCGGCCGTCCGGTCGGGCAGGTGGGCCGCCGCCTCCACCGCCGCGCCCAGGGAGTCGTGGGCGCCCGGCGGGGTGCCGGCCGGACCCCGGAAGCCGCCGTAGACGGCGGTCACGATGGAGCCGAGGAGGGCGATGCCCAGGGCGGCGCCCAGTTCGTAGGCCGTCTCGGAGACCGCGGAGGCGGCGCCCGCCTGATCCTTGGGCACGCTGGAGAGGATGACGTCGGCGGTGACCGTGAAGGACAGGCCCGCGCCGACGCCCACCACCAGCAGGGCGGCGCCGAGCACCGGGTAGCCCGTGCTCTGGCCGAGCGAGGTCAGCGCGGCCAGCGACAGGCCGACCGCGGCGAGGCCGGCCGAGACCACCGAACGGACCGAGAAGCGCCGGGCGGCGCTGCCCGCGAGCAGTCCGGCCACCACCGCGCCGACGGCGGCCGGCAGTTCGGCGAGCCCCGCCTCGAACGGCCGCCTGGACTGGACGAGTTGGAGGTACTGGGAGAGGAAGAAGACCAGGCCGGACATGCCGAGCACGGTCAGCAGGTCGGCGAGGACCGCGCCGCTGAAGCCGCGGTGCCGGAACAGCCGCATGTCCAGCAGCGGGGCCGGCATGGTCAGCTGGCGGCGCACGAAGCCGTACAGCGCGCCCGCGCCCAGCAGACCGGCGGCGAGCGTGGGCCAGGAGAAGCCGTGGGTGGCCGCCTCCTTGACGGCGTAGACGACGCCGATCATGCCGACGAGCGACAGCAGCACACTGGCCAGGTCCCAGGGGCCCGGTTCCGGGTTGCGGGACTCGGGCAGGGTGCGGATGCCGACCAGGACCAGGACCGCCATCACCGGCAGGTTGATCAGGAAGACCGAGCCCCACCAGAAGTGCTCCAGCAGGAAGCCGCCGGCGATGGGACCGACCGCCGTACCCGCCGAGGCCGTCGCGCCCCAGATGCCGACGGCGAGGCTGCGCTCGCGCGGGTCGTGGAAGAGGTTGCGGATCAGGGCGAGGGTGGCCGGCATCAGGGTCGCGCCCGCGACGCCGAGCAGCGCCCGCGCCAGGATCATCAACTCCGGTGTGGTGGCATAGGCGTTGAGCACGGAGACCGCGCCGAACGCAGTGGCGCCGCAGAGCAGGATGCGCTTGCGGCCGATCCGGTCGCCGAGGCTGCCCATGGAGACCAGCAGGCCGGCGATGACGAAGGAGTAGACGTCACCGATCCACAGCAGCTGGGTGCCCGAGGGGCGCAGGTCCTCGCTGATGTAGGGGGTGGCCAGGCCGAGGACGGTGGCGTCGACGGCCACCAGCAGCACGGCCAGGACGAGGACGCAGAGCGCGAGCCAGCGGCCCGGACGCTTCTCCGCCTCCGCCACGCTGGCCGGCCGCACGGTGCTGGTCATGGTTCCTCTCTCCGTAGCGCGCCGCCGAGCAACAGCTCGGCGACCATGGTCGGGAAGTCACGGGCGGCCACGCGGCCGTCCAGGGTGGCCCAGGCGCAGGAGGCGGTCAGGCCGTACAGCGCCTCGGTGAGCCAGACGGGGCTGAGATCGATGCGGAACTCGCCGGCCTGCTGCCCGCGCTGGAACAGGGCGCCGATCCGGCCGTCGAGGCGCTGCCAGCCGTCGTTCTGCCGGTCGCCCTCCCACAGCTGGCTCTCGCCGTACAGGAAGGCGAGCAGTCCCGCGGCCGGCTGGATCTCGCGGACCAGCCTGCGCACGGCGTCGGTCGCGGACCCCTCCTCCGGGCGGGCCCGGTCCAGCGCCGCCTCGCACTCCGCGATGCCGAGCGCCTCCAGCGCCCGCACGAGCGCGTCGCGTCCGGCGAAGTGCCGGTGCAGCGTGGCCCGGCTGATCCCGGCGGCCTTGGCGACCTCGTCCATGGTCGCGGTCGATTTACGGGTCAGCAGGGCGGCGGCGGCGCGCAGCACATGGTCTCGGTCCAGGGCCATGAGACAAGGGTAGCCCAAGTGAGACATGAATGTCTCATGGCGGGCACGCGCGGCTCATCGCCGCTGGTCAGGGGTGGTCAGCGGGGGCTTTCCGTAGCGAGATTTTCCGGTCAGTGCCAGGGCAGCTCTCCGCGTCGCGCCCAGTAGGCGTCCGGCTCCTCCGTGAGCGTGGCGAGGCGGGTCATCCGGTCCGCGTCCAGGTCGACGGCGGGGGCGTGCAGGTTGGAGGCGAGCTGGGCGAGGGTGGCGGCGCCGGAGAGGACGACGCCCACCCAGGGCTGGCGCAGGATCCAGGCGAGGGCGACGGCGTCGCAGCCCAGCCCCTCCTCGGCGGCGATCGCCTTCAGGATCTCGGGGGCGTGCGGGCCGGCGAGCCGGCCGTTGGCCATGCCCTCCTTGACGATCACGGTGAGCCCGGCGTCATGGGCCTCGGCGAGGGCGGGGGCGGCCGAGTGCTCCAGGATGTTGTACGTCGACTGGACGGTACGGAACAGGGGCGCGCCGTCGACGGTCACCTCCAGGGCGGCACGGACGGTGTCCGCCTGCCGGGGGCCGCTGGTGGAGAAGCCGATGGTCACTCCCCCGGCGGCGGCCTCCGCGAGCCTCGCGTGGAGTTCCTTGTCGGTGAGGGCCGGGCTGTCCGGGGTGAGCGAGTGGATCTGGTAGAGGTCGAGCCGGTCGCCGAGCAGCGCCTCGGTCTCGGCGCGCTGGCGCTCGTACGTCGCCAGGGTGTGGTCCTTGACCTCGTGCCGCTCGGCGTCGGTGGACCAGTCGGCGGTGTAGGTGTAGCCCCACTTGCTGCCGATGACGACGTCGTCGATGCCGGGGTGCTCCGTCAGCCACCCGGCGAGGAACTCCTCCGAACGGCCGTAGGAGCGGGCGGCGTCGAAGTAGCGAACGCCCTGGGCGTAGGCGGCGTCGAGGAGTTCATGGGTGCGGGTGCGCAGGGCGTCGACGCTGCGGTCCTCGCCGAGGTCGTCGTCCCGGCCGAGGTTGATGTAGCCGGGGCGGCCGACGGCGGCGAGACCGAGTCCGATGTGGCACGTCGGGGTGGTCGCGTGGGCGAGGCGGGCGAACGGCATCGCGGGCTCCGGTTCGGTCGGTTCCGGTTCGGTTCCCGACCAACGTAACCCGCGAGTGGCTCCGCCCAGGAGCGTGGCTCGTGCGGTGGGTGCGCGCGTGCGAGTGCGTCCGGGGTGCCCGCGCCCACGCGGCGGCAGCCGCATATCGGCACAGCCCCGCGACCCTAACGGAGCTTTTTCGCCTCCGCCCACTGGTGCTGCCGGGCCACGTCCGCCTTGACCTCGGCGAGCTGGACCGCGACCGCGCTGGGGGCGGTGCCGCCGCGGGCGTTGCGGGAGGCGAGGGCGCCGGGGACGTTCAGGACGGTGCGGACCTCGGGGGTGAGGTGGGCGGAGATCTTGGCGAACTGCTCGTCCGTCAGCTCGTCCAGCTCCTTGCCCTCGGCCTCGGCGGCCTTGACGCACTCCCCCGCGACCTCGTGCGCCACCCGGAAGGGGACGCCCTGGCGGACCAGCCACTCGGCGATGTCCGTGGCGAGGGAGAAGCCGGCCGGGGCCAGTTCCTCCATCCGCTCGCGGTGGACGGTGAGGGTGGCCATCATCCCGGTGAACGCGGGCAGCAGGACCTCCAGTTGGTCGCAGGAGTCGAAGACCGGCTCCTTGTCCTCCTGGAGGTCGCGGTTGTAAGCGAGGGGCAGGGCCTTGAGGGTGGCGAGCAGACCGGTCAGATTGCCGATCAGGCGGCCGGACTTGCCGCGGGCCAGCTCCGCGATGTCCGGGTTCTTCTTCTGCGGCATGATCGAGGAGCCGGTGGAGAACGCGTCGTGGAGGGTGACGAAGGAGAACTCCTTCGTGTTCCAGATGATGATCTCCTCGGCGATCCGGGAGAGGTTCACGCCGATCATCGCGGTGATGAAGGCGAACTCCGCGACGAAGTCCCGCGAGGCCGTGCCGTCGATGGAGTTGGCGGCGCTGCCGTGCTCGAAGCCGAGGTCCGCGGCCACCGCCTCCGGGTCCAGGCCGAGCGAGGAGCCGGCGAGGGCGCCCGAGCCGTACGGCGACACGGCCGTGCGCTCGTCCCACTGGCGCAGCCGCTCCGCGTCACGGGACAGGGACTGGACATGGGCGAGGACATGGTGGGCGAACAGCACCGGCTGGGCGTGCTGGAGGTGGGTGCGGCCGGGCATCGCCACGTCCGGGTGGGCCTCGGCGAGGCCGATCAAAGCGTCCTGGAGGTCGGCGATCAGGCCGCCGATGATCCGGGCGTGGTCCCTGAGGTACATCCGGAAGAGGGTGGCCACCTGGTCGTTCCGGGAGCGGCCGGCGCGGAGTTTGCCGCCGAGGTCCGGGCCGAGGCGCTCCAGCAGGCCCCGCTCCAGGGCGGTGTGCACGTCCTCGTCGGCGATGGTGCCGGTGAAGGAGCCGTCGGCGACGTCCGCCTCCAGCCGGTCGAGACCGGCGATCATGCGGGTCAGCTCGTCCTCGGTGAGGAGTCCGGCCCGGTGCAGCACGCGGGCGTGGGCGCGTGAGCCGGCGATGTCGTAGGGCGCGAGCCGCCAGTCGAAGTGGACGGACGCGGACAGCTTCGCCAGGGCCTCGGCGGGACCGTCGGCGAAACGGCCGCCCCAGAGCCGTACGTCACCGCTGTTGCTGCTCACTGCGTTGCTCCTCGGGAGATGTCTCTGTGCCACCGCCTCCCCGCCCTTGCGGGTGGGGAGGCGGCCGTCAGCGTGATGCGCATGCGAGGTGGACCCCGTAAGGGATCGCGGGGTTACGCCAGGTCCCGCTTGGCGGCGATCTTCGACGACAGGCTGTAGATGTCGATGAAGCCCTTGGCCGCCGCCTGGTCGAAGGTGTCGCCGGTGTCGTACGTGGCGAGGTTGAAGTCGTACAGGGACGACTCGGAGCGCCGGCCGGTGACGACCGCGCGGCCGCCGTGCAGGGTCATCCGGATGTCGCCGTTGACGTGCTGGTTCGCCTCGTCGATAAAGCCGTCCAGGGCGCGCTTGAGCGGGGAGAACCACTGGCCGTCGTAGACCAGCTCGCCCCAGCGCTGCTCGACCTGGCGCTTGTAGCGGGCCAGCTCGCGCTCGACCGTGACGTTCTCCAGCTCCTGGTGGGCGGTGATCAGGGCGATGGCGCCCGGAGCCTCGTAGACCTCGCGGGACTTGATGCCGACCAGGCGGTCCTCGACCATGTCGATCCGGCCGATGCCCTGGCCGCCCGCGCGCTCGTTGAGCTGCTGGATGGCCTGGAGGACGGTGACGGGCTTGCCGTCGATCGCGACCGGGACGCCCTGCTTGAAGCTGATGACGACCTCGTCGGCCTCGCGCGGGGTGGCGGGGTTGGAGGTGTACTCGTAGATGTCCTCGATCGGGGCGTTCCAGATGTCCTCCAGGAAGCCCGTCTCGACGGCGCGTCCGAAGACGTTCTGGTCGATGGAGTACGGGGACTTCTTGGTGGTGGCGATCGGGAGCTGCTTGGCCTCGCAGAAGGCGATCGCCTTGTCGCGGGTCATCGCGTAGTCGCGGACCGGGGCGATGCACTTGAGGTCGGGGGCGAGGGCGACGATGCCGGCCTCGAAGCGGACCTGGTCGTTGCCCTTGCCGGTGCAGCCGTGGGCGACCGTGGTGGCGCCGTGCTTCTTGGCGGCGGCGACGAGGTGCTTGACGATCGTCGGCCGGGAGAGAGCGGAGACCAGCGGGTAGCGGTCCATGTACAGGGCGTTGGCCTTGATCGCCGGGAGGCAGTACTCGTCGGCGAACTCGTCCTTGGCGTCGGCGACCTCGGCCTCGACCGCGCCGCACGCGAGGGCGCGCTTGCGGATGACGTCCAGGTCCTCGCCGCCCTGGCCGACGTCGACCGCAACGGCGATGACCTCGGCGCCCGTCTCCTCGGCGATCCAGCCGATGGCGACGGAGGTGTCCAGACCGCCTGAGTAGGCGAGTACGACGCGCTCGGTCACGGGTTTCTCCTCACAGTGCATTCGCTGACATGCATGAGTATGCAGAACTCCGCATGATTCGTCAATCACCCCTCCGGGTGACATGGTCGGAGATCTCCGGGTGACATGGTCGGAGAGGTGATTCCGGACGGACCGTTCCGGGCTGCCGTCGCCGCTGCCCCCGTCTAGCGTCTGAGCATGCGCCCCGGTGTCGTCGCCAGCCTCGTGTCCGTCTCCGTGCTCGGCCTGCTCGGGGCCGCGCCCGCCCCGGTGCCGCGCGCGCCGGTGCCGGTGCCGCTGCCCGCGCGGCTCGCCGACACCGGCGGCGGCAGCCAGCTGATCATCGCGCGGGCGCCGGACACGTCGTCCACGACGGGCACGGTCACCTGGTGGGACCTGCGCGACGGCACCTGGACGCAGGCCGGCTCCGCACCCGCGCGGTTCGGGGCGAAGGGGCTGGTCGAGGGGAACGCGCGCACCCAGGGGACGGAGACGACGCCGACCGGGTTGTACGACCTTCCGTTCGCGTTCGGCATCAAGGCGGCGCCGGCCGGCACGCGGATCTCCTACCGGACGGTGACGGAGAGTTCCTGGTGGTGCGAGGACAACGCGTCGTCGTCGTACAACCGCTGGACGGATCCGCTGCCGGCCGACTGCCGTGCCGCGGAGTCGGAGCGGCTGGGCGCGTATCGCGTGCCGTACGCGTACGGGCTCATCGTTGGGTTCAACTACCACCGGCCGGTGCGGGGGCGGGGGGCCGGGATCTTCCTGCATGTCAACGGGGCGGGGGCGACGGCCGGTTGCGTGTCGGTGCCGGAGGATGCCATGCGGCGGATTCTTCAGTGGGTGGCGCCGGGGGCGGAGCCGCGGATCGCCATCGGCACCGAGGGCGGCGCCACAGGGGTTACCCGGTACTGAGTTCGCCGTGCACCCGTACGCCCGTGCGCCCGTCGCGGTGGGGCCGCAGGTCGTCGCGGCCCCGCGAACCTCAAGCGGGCAAACCGACCCGGAATGCCGTGGAGCCCGGTGCGCTCTCCACGTCCACCGTGCCGCCGTGCGCCTCCACCACCGCCGCCACGATGGACAGGCCGAGGCCCGCGCCCGTGGCGGAGGTGTCGCCGTGGCGGCGGTGGTCGGCGCGGGTGAAGCGTTCGAAGACGGCGGAGCGGAGGTCCTCGGGGATGCCGGGGCCGTTGTCGTGGACGCGGAGGAGGACGGCGTCGGGGCCGCGGTCCAGGGTCAGGGTGACCTTGGTGCCAACGGGCGTATGCAAACGCGCGTTGGCCAACAGGTTGGCCACCACCTGGTGGAGCCGGTGGGCGTCGCCGGTGACCGTGACCGGGTCCTCGGGGAGGTCCAGGGCCCAGCCGTGGCCGGGGCCGGCGGCGCGGGCGTCGGTGACCGCGTCCAGCACCAGTCGGGTCAGGTCGACCGGGCCGCGCTCCAGCGGGCGGCCCGCGTCGAGGCGGGCGAGCAGCAGCAGGTCGTCCACCATCAGGCCCATCCGCGAGGACTCGGCGGCGATGCGCTCCAGGGCGCGGGTGACCTCCGGCGGCACCGGTCCGGGATGCAGCAGGCCCAGCTCGGCGTGGCCGCGCACCGAGGCGACCGGCGTGCGCAGCTCATGGCTGGCGTCGGCGGCGAACCGGCGCAGCCGCTCCTCACTGGCGTGCCGTTTGGTGAGCGCGTCCTCGACATGGCCGAGCATGCCGTTGAGGGCCGCGGCGACCTGGCCGACCTCGCTGTGCGGGTCGGTGACGGGGGCGCGCGGGGGCAGCGCGACCGCACCGCTGGCGAGCGGGAGTCGGCTGACCCGTGCGGCGGTGGCGGTGACCCGGCCGAGGGGGCGCAGGGACCAGCGGACCCAGAGGGCGCCGGTCACCCCGGCCGTCACCAGGGCGAGGCCGAAGACGACCCCGGCGACCAGCTCCAGGCGGTGGACTGCGGCCTCGACGGGCTTCAGCGGGAGCCCCGCCATCAGCACGTCGCCGTCGCGGCCGGGGGTGGCGACGACCCGGTAGTGGCCCAGGGCGGAGAGTTCGACGGTGTGCGGGTGGCCGTCGGCCGGGATCCGGGCGAGCCGTTCGGCGTCCCGCGCGGTCAGGGTGATGTCCAGGTCGACATTGAGGTCGCCGGACCGGATGAGGCCCTTGTCCGCGACGGTGCCCTGCCGCAGGCAGGCGCCGAAGGTGCCGGTGGCCATCCGGCGGGTGTCGGCATCCTCGTCGCCGTCGTGGTCGTCGGGCAGCTTGCCGTGGTGCTCCAGGCTCTCCGGGAACCGGGTGCCGACCTGGGCGAGCTGTTCGTCCAGGCGCTGGGTGAGGAATCCGTTCAGCTCGACCACGGCGGCCACCCCGACCGCGGCGCAGCTCACCGCCAGCAGCACCACCAGACCGAAGGTGATCCGGGCACGCAGGGTCCGGAAACGGGGCAGCCGGCGCAGGAGCCCCCCGGCCTTCCAGCCCTCGGCCTCCCCCCGGCCACCGGCTGTCCCCCGACCGCCCTTGTCCGCACCGCCACCGGCTCTCCCCCGGTCGCCCTCGCCCACACGGCCACCGGCCGTCCCCCGGTCACCCTTGCCCGCACGGCCACCGGCCGTCGCCTGCCCGCCGTCCTCCACAGCGCCACCGGCTCCCACCCGGCCACCCTCCTCCACGCGGCCACCGGCTCTCCCCCGGTCCCCCTTGCCCGCACGGCCACCGGCTCCCGCCTGCCCGCCGTCCTCCGCAGCGCCACCGGCTCCCACCCGGCCGCCCTCCTCCGCGCGGCCACCGGCTCTCCCCCGACCGCCCTTGCCCGCACGGCCACCGGCCGTCGCCTGGCCGCCGTCCGCCGCGCCGCGAGCGGTTTTCCCCCGGTTCCCCGGCCTCATCCGGTCACCGGTTTCAGTACGTACCCCGCCCCGCGCACCGTGTGGATCATGGGCTCGCGGCCGGCGTCGATCTTCTTGCGGAGGTAGGAGATGTACAGCTCGACGACATGGGCGCGGCCACCGAAGTCGTAGGACCAGACGCGGTCGAGGATCTGCGCCTTGCTGAGGACGCGGCGGGGGTTGCGCATCAGGAAGCGCAGGAGTTCGAACTCGGTCGGCGAGAGCTCGATCAGCTCGCCGGAGCGGGTCACCTCGCGGGCGTCCTCGTCCATCACCAGGTCGCCGACGACGAGTCCGGGGTCCTCCTCCGGCTCCGGGCGGCGGGCCATGCCGGCGCGGCGCAGCAGTCCACGCAGCCGGGCCACGACCTCCTCCAGGCTGAAGGGCTTGGTGACGTAGTCGTCGCCGCCCGCGGTGAGCCCGGCGATCCGGTCCTCGACCGCGTCCCGCGCGGTGAGGAAGAGGACGCACACCTCGGGCTGGGTCTCGTGCAGCCGGCGCAGCACCGTGAAGCCGTCCATGTCGGGGAGCATCACGTCCAGCACGACGGCGTCGGGCGTCAGCTCGCGCGCGGCGGCGAGGGCGGCGGCGCCGTCGCAGGCGGCGCGCACCTGCCAGCCCTCGTAGCGCAGGGCGCCGGTGAGCACCTCGGCGAGGTCGGGGTCGTCGTCCACGACGAGGACGCGCAGCGCGGTGCCGTCGGGGCGGGTGAGGGCCGGTCGGCCGGAACGGGTCGTGTTCATCGCGCCTCCCAGCATCGCCGGTGCGCGCGGCGGCCGGTCGCCGCGGGGGCTCTGAGTTTCCTCTGAGTCCGCTCGGCGGGGTGTCGTATCCGCTGGTCAGGGGCGGTTTGTGAGAGGTCTCTGAGACCTCTGTGAGAAAGCGCTCAGAGATCCGGGCGCGCACCCTTTCTCAGAGGTGCCTCAGAGGTGGCTCCCGCACAGTGGCTCCGCCGGCCGGGGCCCGGTCGGCGGACGAAGGGACGGCACTGATGACAGCCGTGGACATGAGACGAGCGGCACCGCCCCGGCGGGGGGTCGCGCGGCGCTCCCCCGCGGGGCCGTTGCTGGCCGTGCTGTGGGCGGGGGCGGCGGCCGTGGTCGCGCTGTGGTGGGCGGACACCGCCTCCGTGGTCGGCGCGGCGGGCTGGCTGACCGGTGCGGGACGGATCGCCGGGCTGCTGTGCGGGTACGCCTGCGCGGTGCTGGTCGGCCTGATGGCGCGGGTGCCGGCGCTGGAGAACCGGGTGGGTTCGGACCGGGTGGCCCGCTGGCACGCGATGGCCGGGCGGTACACGGTGTGCCTGCTGGTGGCGCACATCGGGCTGATCCTCGCCGGGTACGCGGCGCAGGACCGGGCGTCGCTGTGGCACGAGACGGTCACCGTGGTGCTGGACTACCCGGACATGCTGAAGGCCACCGCCGGCACGCTGATCCTGTTCGCGGTGGGCATCACCTCGGCGCGGGCGGCCCGGCGGCGGATCCGGCACGAGTTCTGGTACTACGTCCATCTGCTGACGTACGCGGCCGTGTTCCTGGCCTTCTTCCACCAGGTGTCGCTGGGCGAGCAGTTCAACGGCGATCCGGTGGCGAGCGCCGCCTGGTACGCGCTCTACCTCGGGGTCGCGGCGCTCGTGGTGTGGTTCCGGGTGCTCGCGCCGATCCGGCTCAACCGGCGCCACCGGCTGCGGGTGGAGTCGGTGCAGCAGGAGGCGCCGGGGGTGTTCTCGGTCGTGGTGCGCGGCCGGGATCTCGGCCGGCTGGGCGCGCGCTCCGGGCAGTTCTTCCGGTGGCGGTTCCTCGCCGAGGGCATGGCCTGGACGTCCACGCCGTACTCCCTGTCGGCGCCGCCGCGCCCGGACCGGCTGCGGATCACGGTGAAGGCGCTGGGCGACCACAGCGCGGCGATATCCACGCTCCGGCCCGGCACCCGCGTGTGGGCGGAGGGCCCCTACGGCGCGCTGACCGCCGACCGGGCCACCGGCGGGCGGTCCCTGCTGATCGCGGCCGGTGTCGGCATCACCCCGCTGCGGGCCCTGTTCGAGACGCTGCCCGGTGAGGTCACGCTGCTGTACCGGGCGCGCTCGGCCGAGGACCTGGCGCTGGGCGCCGAGCTGGAGGCGATCGCGCGGTGGCGCGGCGCCGAGGTGCTGTACGCGCTGAACGGGCCGCGCGGCGAGCGTCCCCGCATCACCGCGGAGTCGCTGCGCGCGCGGTTCCCCGATCTGCGGGCCCGCGACGTGTACATCTGCGGGCCGCACGGGTTCGCGCGGGATGTGTACGAGGCCCTGCGCGCGGCCGGTTCGCCGGACCGCCGCATCCATCACGAGTCGTTCGAGCTGTGAGAGTTGTGAGGCCGAGGTCATGCACGCACTGAGGAAGAACCGCCCGCTGCGCCGCGTCGTGCTGGCGAGCGCCACGACGGTCTCCGCCGTGGTGCTGCTGCTGTCCCTGAAGCCGCACACCAGTTCCGGTCTCGCCATGGGCGCGTCGGCTTCGGCCCCGCAGAGCGCCGCGAGTACGCCGTCGTCGTCCGGGAGTTCTCCGGCGCCCGGTGGCACCCCGGCCGCCGGAGGTGCCTCGAAGACCGTCACCGGAGCGACCGAGCAGACCCGCTGGGGCCCGGTCCAGGTGCGGGTGACCATCAAGGACGGCAAGCTCACGGACGTGACGGCCCTCCAGTACCCCACGGACAACCCGCGCGACCAGGAGATCAACAGCTACGCGCTGCCCCAGCTGCGGCGCGAGGCGCTGGCCGCGCAGAGCGCGCAGATCGACATGGTCTCGGGCGCGACGTACACCAGCACCGGCTACCAGCAGTCCCTCCAGTCCGCGCTGGACCAGGCCCGTGGGTGAGGCGGTGCGGCACGCGGAGGAGGTCATGGGGACCGTGTTCTCCTTCGACGTGCGGGGCGGGGAGCCCGGTGCGGTGCGGGCGGTGCTCGGGGAGGTCGTGGCCGCACTGCACGGCGTGGACGCGGTGTTCAGCACCTACCGGGAGGACAGCGAGGTGTCGCGGCTGGCCCGCGGCGAGACGGCCGTGGAGCGGTGCGTGCCCGAGGTCGCGGAGGTGCTGGAGCTGGCGGCGCGGGCGGAGCGGGTGAGCGGGGGGTGGTTCAGCGCGCGGTACCGGGGGGTGCTGGATCCCACCGGGATCGTCAAGGGCTGGTCGGCGGAGCGGGCCGCGCGGCGGCTGGCCGGGGTGGACGGGGTGACCGGGGTGAGCGTCAACGGCGGCGGGGACGTGCAGTCGCTGGGCGCGCCGGAGCCGGGGCGCCCCTGGCGGGTGGGGATCGCGGACCCGCTGCGGCCGGGCGGGCTGGCCGCGGTGGTGTCGGGGGCGGGCGAGCTGGCGGTGGCCACGTCGGGCACGGCCGAGCGGGGTGCGCACATCGTGGACCCGCGCACGGGGCAGCCCGCGGTCACGGACCTGGTGTCGGTGACCGTGGTGGCACCCCAGCTGACCTGGGCGGACTGCTGGGCCACGGCCGCGTTCGCGCGGGGCTCGCGGTCGGGGCTCGGCTGGCTGGAGTCGCTGCCCGACGCCGAGGGACTGCTGCTCACGGCGGACGGCGAGGTGCTCCACACCGCGGGACTGGCCGCGTACATAGGGTGAAAAACGGGTTGAACGGGAAATTTTTCCGCCGAGGAGCCATCCGAGACCCGTTCCCGGACGTACCCCTGGTGAGCAAATTTTCCGGGAGGAACGTTATGTCCATCTTCAGCAGTCTGCTGCCCCAGGGCGGCGGCCACGGAGGCCACGGCCGGGGTCACGGTCGCGACCACGACGATGACGACCGCTTCGACGCGTTCGACCGGCACGACCGCCACGGGCACCGGCACGGCGACCGTCACGGCCACGGCCACGGTTATGGCGGCCACGGTCACGGCCACGGCGGCCACGGCCACGGCGGCTACTGACCACCCCACGCACAGGCTGAGCGGACCGGGGCCCGGAGGACCCGGTCCGCCAGGCCGCTGTCCGAGGAACGGATCCCATGACGCGAGTCCTGCGGCGTCTGCTGTCCTGGGGAGACCCCGAGGACTCCTCCTCCGGCACCCCCGAAGCCTCCGGCGATGTCGTCGCCGCGGCGCCCGTCCTGTCGCCGCGCGCCGTCTTCCGCCGGTTCTGGCCCTACACCCGCGGCAACCGGCGCTGGCTCGTCCCGCTGCTGCTGCTCAGCCTGACCGGACCGGTCATCGACGCCGGTGAGCTGTGGCTGTTCAAGAGCGTCGTGGACCAGGTGCTGGTCCCCCGGAACCTGGGCCCCTTTCTGTGGATCGCCCCGGCCTACCTGGGGCTGATCCTGTGCTCCGGCGTCCTCGGGTTCGCCGACGAGATGACCTCCACCTGGGTCGGCGAACGCTTCCTGCTCTCCCTGCGCTGCGATGTCTTCCGGCATGTGCAGGGCCTGTCCCTCGGCTTCTTCGAACGCCGCCGGCTCGGCGATGTGCTCTCCCGTGTCACGGGTGACGTGGACGCGGTCGAGACCTTCCTGCTCTCGGGCGTGGCGGACGCCCTGTACTACGTGCTCCAACTGGCCGTGTTCGTCGGCCTGTTGTTCTATCTGAGCTGGGATCTGACCCTGCTCGCGCTGGTCATCGTGCCGCTGTTCTGGGGCGCCGCCCGGCACTTCTCGCGGCTGATCAAGGACGCCTCGCGGGAGCGCAGACGGCGCACCGGCTCCCTCAGCGCGATCGCCGAGGAAGTGCTCGGCAATGTCGCGCTCGTGCAGGCGTACAACCGGCAGGGCTGGGAGGCGCGCCGGTTCGAGCGGGAGAACGTGGGCCGGTTCCGGGCGGTGATGGCCTCGACGCGGATCAGGTCCCTGTACGCCCCCCTGGTGGAGATCATCGAGGTGGCGGGCGGGCTCGCGGTGCTGGGCCTCGGCACCTGGAAGCTCTCCCAGGGCCAGCTCACCCTGGGCGGGCTGCTGGTCTTCCTCGCCCTGATCGGCAAGATGTACAGCCCCGTGCACGGCCTGTCCGGGCTCGGCACCACCTTCTACACCGCCGCCGCCTCGGCCGAGCGGATCATCGAGCTGCTGGACCAGCGGCCGCAGGTCACCGAGCGGGCCGGCGCCCGCCGGGTCGGCCGGGCGCGCGGGGCGGTGGAGTTCGACGGGGTCTGGTTCCGCTACCCCGGCACCACCCCCTGGGCCCTCTCCGGCGTGTCGTTCCGGGTCGCGCCCGGCGAGACCCTGGCGCTGGTCGGGGCGAGCGGCGCGGGCAAGTCCACGGCCGCGCGGCTCCAGCTGCGGTTCTACGACCCCGACCGGGGCGCGATCCGGCTCGACGGCACCGATCTGCGCGAGCTGCGCCTGGCCGATGTGCGCGAGAGCGTCGCGGTGGTGCTCCAGGAGACCCTGGTCTTCCACGGCACCGTGCGGGAGAACATCGCCTACGGCCGCCCGGAGGCGTCCGAGGCGGAGATCGTCGCGGCGGCGCGGGCGGCGGACGCGCACGAGTTCATCGAACGGCTCCCGGACGGCTACGACACCCTCGTCGGCCAGCGCGGCCGCACCCTGTCCGGCGGCCAGAGCCAGCGCCTCGCGATCGCCCGCGCGATGGTCAGGGACGCGCCGGTGCTGCTGCTGGACGAGCCGACCACCGGGCTCGACGCGGATTCCGGCCGGCGGATCATGGAGCCGCTGCGCCGGCTGATGGCCGGGCGGACCACCATCGTCATTTCGCACAACCTGCTCACCGTGCGCGACGCCACGAGGATCGTGGTGCTCGACCGGGGCCGGGTCGTGGAGGACGGCGCCCACGGCGATCTGCTGGTGCGCGACGGGACGTACGCCCGGCTGCACCGGCTGAACACGGGCACCGTGCTGTCGTAGCCCGACCGGCTCTCCTGTCCGTCCGATCGTCACGTCTGCTGGGACGGCACATGCGTCTCCCGCGTCAGTACGTGCCCGGTCTGGAGGTGGGCGCGGGCGAGGACCGTGCCGTCGGCGGAGGTCAGCCGGGCGCCGGAGACCGCGTCCGGGTCGACGGGCGCCTGCGCCCCCCAGTGGCCCTGCCCGTTGCGCACGGTGAAGTCGCCCACCCGCACGGTCGTGCCGTCGGAGCGCTCCAGCACACAGCTGACCCGGCCGGTGTACGCGCTGCCGTGCCCCGCCAGGTCGACGGAGACGAAGATCCAGCCGGGGCTGCCGGGATGGGCGTAGACCTCCCCGATGGGCGACCCGCCGGCCGAGTCCGTGGTCATGTCCCCGACCAGCATGGGCTCGGACTCCATGGTGCGCGGGGGCGAGGCGGTGACCGTCTCCACGGCGGTGCCGATGCCCCAGCCGGCGAACCCGGCGACCACCGCGAGGCCGGCCGCGGCCGCCCCGAGCCGGATCCGGGACCGGCGCGCCCGCCCGCGCAGGACCGTGAGGGCCGGGGCGCGCGTGGCGCGCCCGTACGCGGCCGCCTGCTGGGCGAGGCTGCGCGCCACCCGTGTCTCGAAGCCCAGCGGCGGCTCCTGGCAGGGCAGCAGTCCGATCAGCCGGTCGCCGACCAGGGTCAGCTGGCGGACGAACTCCCGGCAGTCCGCGCAGGTGTCCAGATGGGCGATCGCCTCCGCGCGCTCGCGTCCGGGCAGCACGCCCAGCGCCAGCTCGGCGCCGATCTCGCGCGTCTTCTCGCAGTTCGCGTCACTGGACATGGCCGCCTCGCTCCGGGGCCGACAGTGTGGTGCGCAGTTTGCCCATCGCCGCCCTGATGCGGGTCTTGGCGGTGCCCAGCGGGATCTGTTCGGTGTCGGCGACCTGCTGGGCGGTCATTCCGTAGATGCCGGCCATCATCAGGGCCCGCGCCTGTTCGCGGGGCAGCCGGGAGACGGCGGCCCGCAGCCGGGCGGAGGCCTCGTCGGCCAGCGCCCACCGCTCGGGGGTCTCGGTGACGGTGCCGAGCAGGGCGTCGAGGTCCTCGGGGGCCACCGGCTCGGTGCGCCGGGCGCGTACGGCGTCGATGGCCAGGTTGTGCGCGATGGTGGTCAGCCAGGTGGTGACCGAGCCCCGGCGCGAGTCGTAGATCTGCGCGTGCCGCCACGCGCGTTCGAACGTCTGCTGGGCGACGTCCTCGGCGAGCTGACGGTCCCCGGTGACGGCCATGGCGACGCCGAAGACCCGGTGCTGGAAACGCCGTACGAAGACGACGGCCAGCTCCTGGTCTCCGGTGGCCAGCCCGGACAGCAGAGCCTCGTCCGGGAGGCGACCCACGGGGAACCGCAAACCCGACACACCTCTTCATACGGCCGACGGCCACGGGGAGATTGCCGCTTCCATTCTCCGCCGGGAGGCCGGGCCCCGCATGCCGGTCGGGGCCCGGCTCAGTGGCCGTTCTGCGCGAGCTTGAGCAGATGGTCCGCGAGCGCCTGGCCGCCGGTCGGGTCGCGGCTGATCAGCAGCAGGGTGTCGTCGCCCGCGATGGTGCCGAGGATGTCGTGCAGTTCGGCCTGGTCGATGGCCGAGGCGAGGAACTGGGCGGCGCCCGGCGGGGTGCGCAGCACGACCAGGTTGGCCGAGGCCTCCGCGGAGATCAGCAGCTCCTGGGACAGGCGCCGCATCCGCTCCTCCTTGGCGGACTCGCCGAGCGGTGCGCGCGGGGTGCGGAAGCCGCCCTCGCTGGGCACGGCGTAGATGAGGTCGCCGTCGTTGTTGCGGATCTTGACCGCGTTCAGCTCGTCCAGATCCCGGCTCAGCGTCGCCTGGGTGACGCTGAGCCCGTCGTCGGCGAGCAGCTTGGCGAGCTGGCTCTGCGAGCGGACCGGTTCCCGGTTGAGGATGTCCACGATCCGGCGGTGCCGTGCGGTGCGGGTCTGCGGCACGGCGGGCCCGGCACCTGTCTGCTGCTCGTGCTCCTGCGCCTGGCTCATCGTCGTCTCATTCTCCGGATCGTCCGTCCCCGCCTGCGTCGAGGATGCCGGGCAGCGCCTGGAGCAAGGCACCCGCCTCGTCGTCGCGCAGGTTCAGCGGGGGCATGAGCCGTACGACGTCGGGGGCGGGCGCGTTCACCAGGAACCCGGCCTCCTGGGCCGCCTGCTGCACCTGGTGCGCGCGCGGCCCGGTGAGCACGATACCCAGGAGCAGGCCCGCGCCCCGGACATGGTCGACCAGGGGGTGGCCCAGCGCCTCGATGCCGGCGCGCAGCCGCTCGCCCTGCCGCTTCACGTTCTCCAGCAGTCCCTCGCCCTCGATGGTGTCGAGGACGGCGAGACCGGCGGCACAGGCGACCGGGTTGCCGCCGAAGGTCGTACCGTGCTGGCCGGGCTGGAGCAGGTCGGCGGCGCGGCCGAAGGCGACGGTGGCGCCGAGCGGGAGGCCGCCGCCGAGCTGCTTGGCGAGGGTGACCACATCGGGCAGCACGCCCTCGTGGGCCTGGTAGGCGAACCAGGTGCCGGTGCGGCCGACGCCGGTCTGCACCTCGTCCAGGACCAGCAGGGCGCCGGTGGCGGCGGTGATGGCGCGGGCCGCCTTGAGATAGCCGGGCGGGGGCACCACGACGCCGTTCTCGCCCTGGATCGGCTCGATGATCACCAGGGCGGTGTCCGCGGTGACGGCCGCGGCCAGGGCCTGGGCGTCGCCGTAGGGGACGTGCGTGACCTCGCCGGGCAGCGGCCGGAAGGGGTCCTGCTTGGCGGGCTGCCCGGTGAGCGCGAGGGCGCCCATCGTACGGCCGTGGAAGCCGCCCTCGGTGGCGACGACATGGGTGCGCCCGGTGAGCCGGCCGATCTTGAAGGCGGCCTCGTTGGCCTCGGCGCCGGAGTTGCAGAAGAACACCCGGCCCTCGCGGCCGAACAGCTGGAGCAGCCGTTCGGCCAGCGCGATGGGCGGCTCGGCCATGAACAGGTTGGAGACATGGCCGAGGGAGGCGATCTGCTTGCCGACGGCGGCCACGATCGCCGGGTGGGCGTGCCCGAGCGCGTTGGTGGCGATGCCGCCGACGAAGTCGGTGTACGCGCGGCCCTCGGCGTCCCACACGGTGGCGCCCGCGCCGCGCACCAGCGGCAGGCGGGGGGTGCCGTAGTTGTTCATGAGCGCGCCCTGCCAGCGCTGCGCCAGGTCCTGATTACCCGTCCGGTTCCCTGTCTGATTCCCCGTCACGATGCGTCCTTTGCGGGCTCGTCGGGCACGACCATGGTGCCGATGCCCTCGTCGGTGAAGATCTCCAGCAGGATGGAGTGCTGCACCCGGCCGTCGATGACGCGGGCGGTGTGCACGCCGCCCCGCACGGCGTGCAGGCAGCCCTGCATCTTCGGGACCATGCCGGAGCTCAACTCCGGGAGCAGCTTCTCCAGTTGGGTCGCGGTGAGGCGGCTGATCACCTCGTCGGAGTGCGGCCAGTCCTCGTAGAGGCCCTCGACATCGGTGAGAACCATGAGGGTTTCGGCGCCAAGGGCCGCAGCGAGTGCCGCAGCCGCCGTATCAGCATTGACGTTGTAGACATGACCGTCGTCCTGGCTCCGGGCGATGGAGGAGACGACCGGGATGCGGCCGTCGGCGAGCAGGGCCTCGATGGCGCCGGTGTCGATCGCGGTGATCTCGCCGACGCGCCCGATGTCGACCAACTCCCCGTCGATCTCGGGCCGATGCCGGGTGGCGGTGATGGTGTGGGCGTCCTCGCCGGTGAGGCCGACGGCGAGCGGGCCGTGCTGGTTGAGCAGGCCGACCAGTTCGCGCTGCACCTGTCCGGCGAGCACCATCCGTACGACGTCCATGGCCTCGGCGGTGGTCACCCGCAGGCCGGCCTTGAACTCGCTGACGATGCCGTGCCGATCGAGGGCGGCGCTGATCTGGGGGCCGCCGCCGTGCACCACGACCGGCTTGAGCCCGGCGTGCCGCAGGAAGACGACGTCCTGGGCGAAGGCGGCCTTCAGCTCCTCGTCCACCATGGCGTTGCCGCCGAACTTGATGACGACGATCTTTCCGTGGTGCCGGGTCAGCCAGGGCAGCGCCTCGATGAGGATCTGCGCCTTGGGCAGGGCCGTGTGCTTGCGGGTCGTGGTCATGAGGAGTAGGCGCTGTTCTCGTGGACGTAGTCGGCGGTCAGGTCGTTGGTCCAGATCGTCGCGGTCTCGGTGCCCGCGGCGAGGTCGGCCACGATGTGGACCTCGCGGTAGCGCATGTCGACCAGGTCGCGGTCCTCCCCGACGGCGCCGTTCTTGCACACCCAGACGCCGTTGATGGCGACGTTGAGCTGGTCGGGCTCGAAGGCGGCGCTCGTGGTGCCGATCGCGGACAGGACGCGGCCCCAGTTGGGGTCCTCGCCGTGGATGGCGCACTTGAGGAGGTTGTTGCGGGCGATGGAGCGGCCCACCTCGACGGCGTCCGCCTCGCTGGCCGCGCCCACCACCTCGACCTTGATGTCCTTGCTGGCGCCCTCGGCGTCGCCGATGAGCTGACGGCCGAGGTCGTCGCAGACCTGCCGTACGGCCTCGGCGAAGGCGTCGAACTCGGGGGTGACACCGGAGGCGCCGGAGGAGAGCAGCAGCACGGTGTCGTTGGTGGACATGCAGCCGTCGGAGTCGACGCGGTCGAAGGTGACCCTGGTGGCGGCGCGCAGGGCCTTGTCCAGGGTGGCATCGTCCGCGTCGGCGTCGGTGGTGAGCACGACCAGCATGGTGGCGAGGCCGGGGGCGAGCATCCCGGCGCCCTTGGCCATGCCGCCGACGGTCCAGCCGTCCCCGGTCACCACGGAGGTCTTGTGCACGGTGTCGGTGGTCTTGATGGCGATGGCGGCCTTCTCGCCGCCGTGCTCGGACAGCTGGGCGGCGGCGGTCTCGATGCCGGGGAGCAGCTTGTCCATGGGCAGCGGGACGCCGATGAGGCCGGTGGAGCAGACGGCGACCTCGATCGCGCCGCGGCCCAGCACCTCGCCCGCCTTCTCGGCGGTGGCGTGGGTGTCCTGGAAGCCCTTGGGGCCCGTACAGGCGTTGGCGCCGCCGGAGTTGAGGACGACGGCGGAGACCTGGCCGCCCTTCATGACCTGCTCGGACCACAGCACCGGCGCGGCCTTGACGCGGTTGGCGGTGAAGACGCCGGCGGCGGCCCGGCGGGGCCCGTCGTTGACCACGAGGGCCAGGTCGGGGTTGCCGTTCTGCTTGATCCCGGCGGCGATGCCCGCCGCCCGGAATCCCTTGGCTGCCGTGACGCTCACGGTGCGACTCCGATCGTGGAAAGCCCGGTGGTCTCGGCGAGACCGAGGGCGAGGTTCATGCTCTGGACGGCACCGCCGGCGGTGCCCTTGGTCAGGTTGTCGATGGCGCTGATCGCGATGATGCGGCCCGCGGCCTCGTCGTACGCGACCTGCACCTGAACGGCGTTGGAACCGTGGACGGCGGCCGTCGCGGGCCACTGGCCCTCGGGCAGCAGGCGGACGAAGGGCTCGTCGGCGTACGCCTTCTCGTACGCGGCGCGCACCGCCTGCGCGCCCACTCCGGCGCGGGCCTTCGCACTGCACGTGGCGAGGATGCCGCGGGGCATCGGGGCGAGGGTCGGGGTGAAGGAGACGGTGACCGGCTCCCCCGCGACCGCGCCGAGGTTCTGGATCATCTCGGGGGTGTGCCGGTGACCGCCGCCGACGCCGTACGGCGACATGCTGCCCATGACCTCGCTGCCCAGCAGGTGCGGCTTGGGTGCCTTGCCCGCGCCGGAGGTGCCGGAGGCGGCGACGATCACGGCCTCGGGCTCGGCGATCCGCGCCGCGTACGCCGGGAAGAGGGCGAGGGTCGCGGCGGTGGGGTAGCAGCCGGGTACGGCGATCCGCCTGGTGCCGGTGAGGGCGGCGCGGGCGCCGGGGAGCTCGGGCAGGCCGTAGGGCCAGGTGCCGGCGTGCGGGGAGCCGTAGAACTTCTCCCAGTCGGCCGCGTCCGCCAGCCGGAAGTCGGCGCCCATGTCGATCACCAGCACGTCCGGGCCGAGCTGTGCGGCGACGGCGGCGGACTGGCCGTGCGGCAGCGCGAGGAAGACCACGTCGTGCCCGGCGAGGGCGTCGGCCGTGGTCGCGGCCAGCACCCGGTCGGCCAGCGGCCACAGGTGCGGCTGGAGCGCCCCGAGCCGCTGCCCGGCGTTGGAGTTCGCGGTCAGGGTTCCGATCTCGACCTCGGGGTGCGCGAGGAGCAGCCGCAGGACCTCTCCGCCCGCGTACCCGCTCGCTCCGGCAACCGCCGCACGTACCGCCATGTCCGTCCTCCTCTGGATGGCATGACTATACGCAGCCTTGCACGTTTATGCAATGACTCTGACAGGGGTGCGGGCGTCAGGGCGGGGCCGCTCCGCGCCCGTGACAGGACGAGGACATCGCGGAGAACCGCCCGTAACCGGCGGCGAGATACACATACTTCCGACCGCACGGACAGCGCTCGTGCCGGACTCGTGCCGGACTCGTTCCGGACTCGATCCGCCTCGATCCGACCTCGACGTGGGGGAAGCACCTTGAAGTCCACTCGCATCACCGCACTCGCCGCCATCGGCGTCGCCGTCACCCTCTCGCTCACCGCCTGCGGCAACGGCGGCTCCGGGAAAGCCGGGAACGACCCGTCCGCCACGGGCTCCTTACCGGCCGCGTCCTCCGCGCCGTCGGCCAGTGGCTCGAAGCCGGCGGACAGTGACTCGAAGCCGGCGGGCGGCGCGGGCTCCGGTGGCTCGGCGGCGCCCTCCGGTGGCGGCGGACAGGCCGCGGACGGCTCGGCGAGGCCCAGCGGCAAGATCACGTTCTGCAAGACGGCGGACCTGGCCATCGACGCCAGGGACGCCGCGCCCGGCAAGAGCTCCGGCAGGATCGACATCACCATGGTCAACCGGGGTTCGGCCACCTGCTCGGCGACGGGCTTCGCGGGCGGCGACATCAAGGACGCCGACCACACGTCGAGCCCCGTCGAACGCGGCCACGCCCAGCCGCGCGTCACCGTCCTGAAGCCCGGCGACGCCGCCGTCTTCGACCTCGCCTACGACGTCGACGCCTCCGGCCACAGCCTCACGTCCCCGACCGGCATCCTGGTGACGCCCCCGAACGAGACCCACACCGTGACCCTGAAGTGGCCGGCGGGCGCGGGGCCGATCAAGGGCGCCTACACCGGCGTCGAGGTCTACCCGACGCACACGACCGAGTAGGGCGGCTGGCTAGGATCACCGGCATGCCACTGCGCCCCGTCCAGGTGAACATCAAGGCCCTCGATTCCCAGGCGGTCGGCCGGTTCTGGGCGGCGGCGCTCGGCTGGAGCGCCTACCACCCCGGCGTGACCACCTATGTCGGGCCCGAGGGCGGCCTCGTCTGGCCGGACCCGGTCGCCCTCGGCATCGACATCGTGCCCGTCCCGGAGCCCGGCGCGGCGGTGAAGAACCGGGTGCACCTCGATCTCGCCACCGCCTCCCCGGCCCACCAGAAGGACCTGGTCGGGCGCCTCACGGCCCTCGGCGCGACACCCGTCGACGTGGGCCAGGGCGAGGTGCCGTGGCGGTGCCTCGCCGACCCGGAGGGCAACGAGTTCTGTGTGCTGGAGCCCCGCGAGGTCTACCGGGACACCGGGCCGATCGCCGCGGTGGTGGTCGACTGCGCCGATCCGGGGGCCATGGCCCGGTTCTGGGGCGAGGCGACGGACTGGGTCACGCACCGGGTGACCGACGATCTCGCGGTACTGCGCTCCCCCGAGGGCACCGGCCCCTACCTGGAGTTCCTCCGCACGCCCGGCGGCAAGACCGCCCCGGACCGCGTCCACCTCGACCTGCTGCCCTACCCCGGCGACGACAAGGCGGCGGAGGTGACCCGGCTGCGCTCCCTCGGCGCCACCGACCTCGACCTCGGCCAGGGCGACGTCCCCTGGACGTGCCTGACGGACCCGGAGGACCACGAGTTCTGCGTGCTCGACTCGCCCGGCCAGGCGTCGCGCGGGTCGCTCACTCCTCCACCGCCACCCGCGGCGCGGTGCCCGGCAGCATGATCCAGCGGGAGAGCACGAAGGTGACGGGGATCGCCGCCGCCGAGGCGAGCAGGGGGGCGAAACGGCTTCCGGCGTGCAGCACGTCCACGATCACGTACACCCCCGCCGTGGTGATCACGAAATTCGCAGCGTTGGTCAGCGGGAACAGCAGGAATTTCCGCCAGGTCGGGCGGATGCGGTAGGTGAACCGCGCATTGAGGAAAAAGGAACCGACCATGCTCAGCGCGAAGGCGAGCACATGCGCGGCGAGATAGGGCAGCCGGATGAGGAACAGCAGGTAAAGGCCGTAATAGACGACCGTGTTGAGCACGCCGACCACGGCGAAGGTGATGATCTGTCGCGCTATCAAGGGATGAGGTCTTTCGTCCGTTCGACATTGGTCGCCTTCACCAGGAAGTGCGGGCGGCCCTTCACCTCGTAGTAGATGCGTCCGGTGTACTCCCCGATCACTCCCAGCATGACCATCTGTACACCGGCGAGGGCGGTGACCGCGGTGATGATGGTGACATAGCCGGGCGTCTGCACCCCGTGCAGCAGCGCGGCGACCACGATCCATGCGGTGTAGAGGCCGGCGCACAGCAGCAGGCCGACGCCGAGCCAGAGGGCGGCGCGCAGCGGGCGGTTGTTGAAGGAGAGGACGCCGTCCAGTCCGTAGTCGAGCAGTCCGCGCAGGCTCCAGGAGCTGCTGCCGGCCTCGCGCACGGCATTCTCGTACGCGAAGGTGGTGCTGGGGAAGCCGACCCAGGCGAACAGGCCCTTGGAGAAGCGGTTGTACTCGGTCAGGCCGAGCACCGCGTCCACCACCCGGCGGGACAGCAGCCGGAAGTCGCCCACGCCGTCCACGAGTTCGACGTCGACCAGGCGGTTGACGAGACGGTAGTAGAGGCGGGCGGTGAGGGTGCGGGTGCGGCGGTCGCCGGTGCGGGTGCGGCGGGCGATGACCTGGTCGTAGCCCTGTTCGCGCAGCCGGACCATGCGGGCGATCAGCTCGGGCGGGTGCTGGAGGTCGGCGTCCATGACGACGACCGAGTCGCCGGAGGCGTGCCGCAGTCCGGCCAGCAGGGCGGCTTCCTTGCCGAAGTTGCGGCTGAAGGAGACGTAACGCACCCGCGGGTCGCGGCCGGCGAGGTCTTCCAGCAGGGCGAGGGTGCGGTCGCGGCTGCCGTCGTCGACGTAGACGAACTCCATGTCGTGGCCGAGCGGCAGCAGTTCGTCGGCGACCTGCTGGACGGCTTCGTGGAAGCGCTCCAGGACGGCTTCCTCGTTGTAGCAGGGCGCGACGATCGATATCAGCATGATGGATGTCCCCCAGGATCGCGGTCAGGACGCGGCGGGCACGCGCTCGCGCGGTGCCGGTGGTGTGGTCGGGGCGGGCTGCGGAGTGCGTCGGCGGCGGACGGCGGTCGCGGCGGTGAGCAGCAGGAGCGCCGCGAGCGAGGCGAGGCCGACGGCCGTACCCAGCCGGAGGCCGGGCGGGTGGAAGGTGCAGGTCAGGGTGGTCTCGGTGCCGTCCAGGGGGACGGCGATCAGGCCGTGGTACTGGCGGGCGGGGCGGGCGGGGCCGTCCCCGGCGGCGCAGCGCCAGCCGGCGATCCGGGGCGCGGCGAGGACGGCGAGTCCCTTGCTGTGGACGGGGAGCCTGGCGTGTACGGTGCCGTCCGCGACGGTGACCGAGGTGGCGCCGGTGGCCTTGAGGCGGGCGGCGGCGGCGCCGAGCCGGGCGGTGTCCAGGCAGCCGACGGCGCCGGGCGGAATGCGGCCGGGCCGGTCGGGGACCAGGTCGATCCGGACCCGCCCGGAGCCGGGGGCGCGGCCGAGCGGCGCCATGGCGGCCAGGGCGCGCCCGCGGTCGGCGTGGAACCGGGCCGGAGTGTCCGTGCCGCCGTCCAGCCGCGCGGTGCCGGAGAAATCCGGGGCGGCCAGGTACACCCGGCTGCCGGCCGGGCAGCGGGCGGTGATCACCGGCCCGGTCAGCGCGTTCCCGGAGCCGACCCGGCCGTCGGGGACCGGCGTTCCGTCGTCGCCGCGCACGCCGATACGGGGCACGGTGTAGACGCGGCTGCCGAGCAGCAGTTCCTGGTTGCGGTACGGCGAGGGGCCGAAGGGCGTGGCGTCGGGGGCGGTCCGCACGGTCACCAGGGGCGGCACGTCCCGCCGGGTGACGGTCGGCGCGGCGGTGTCACCGGGCAGCCGGGTCTGGTGCGGGTCGGGCGGGCTGTGCACCCGTGCGCCGACGGAGAAGATCACGTCCGTGACGGCGTTGTCGAGGCTCTGCACGCCCCGGCCGCCCGAGGTCCAGCCGCCGCCGAGGGCGGTGAGGGTGCGGGTCAGGACGTCGGAGGTGAGGCTGCTGTAGTAGGCGGCGCCCTGGCCGCCGACCGTCAACGGGTCGTTGGCGACGGTCTGTTCGCGGCCGGGGTCGGTGCGGTAGCGGGGCCAGCCGTCGGCGCGGGCGATCGCGGCGGCCTGAAGCCTTTGCCGCTCGCCCCAGGGCGCGTAGTCGTCCAGGTGCTTGAGGCGCAGCCCGCTCGCCACGGCGGCGCCGGCCGCGCTCTCCCCCGCCTGCGCGCCGAGCAGCACCAGCACGGCCAGCACGGCGAGCCGCCCCCGCTGCCCGCTGCGGCGCAGCAGGGCGAGCCCGGTGAGCGCGCCGCCGGTGCCGAGCAGCAGCACGGGCCAGGTGTGCGCGTGCACCAGGTCGGTGCGGCTCGCGGCGGCGGCGGCCACGGCGAGCAGGGCACCGGCCGCGCCGAGGGCGGGCGGGCCCGGCGGGCCGTACGACAGGGTGTGCCAGGCGGCGATGACCAGCAGCCCGCACAGCACGAAGGCCTGCCGGTAGGAGCTGCCCTGGGGGATGGCGAAGGCGTGCCAGGCGAGGCTGGTGGGCGCCCATTGCAGGGAGAGGGCCACCGCGAGCACCAGCGCGGTCCAGCAGGCGCGGACGCGGCCGGGGACGGCGCGGTGGAAGGGCAGGGCGAGGGCGAGGAGCAGGGCGGTGGTGCCGACGCAGAGGGCCGGGGAGCTGTAGTCGTACGTCGCGGGCAGCAGCCGGGCGAGCAGGTTCTCGGCCGGGACCGGGTGGAATCGCGCGAGGCGGCCGGGGTAGGCGTGCTTGGTGCCGAGGTAGACGACGGCGAGCAGCGGAGCGGCGAGGCCCATGCCGAGGACGGCGGTGAGCGCGGCGCGGCCGGCTCTGCGCAGGGCCCGCCCGAGCGGCGGGCCGGTGATCAGCAGCCGTGCGAGCAGGACGAGTCCGGCGCCGAGGGTGGCCATGTAGGCGGTGTAGAAGTTGGCGCTCCAGGCGAGCGCGACGAGGAGCACGCCGAGGACCCGGCGCCGCCCGGCGAGGGCCCATTCGCCCGCCAGGCACAGCAGCGGCAGCGCGATCAGCCCGTCGAGCCACATCGGGTTGTAGTCCGCGGCGAGGGTCCAGCCGCACAGCGCGTACGACGCCCCGAGCAGCCCCGCCGCCCACCAGCGGCCGGGCCGCAGGCACAGCAGCAGCCAGGCCATGGCGGCCGCGGCGCACGCGATCTTCAGGACGGTGATCACATAGACCGCGAGGTCGATCCGGTCGCGGGGGAAGACCGCGACGAGCGGCGCGAACGGGCTGGAGAGGTAGGTGCCGAGGTCGGGCAGGAAGCTGGAGCCGTATCCCGACTGCCAGTTGACCAGCAGCCCGCCGTCCGCCCTGCCGTGCAGCAGGTCCCAGAGGTGGGCGTGCAGGGGTACGTACTGGTTGCCCAGGTCGTTGACGCTGCGGGTGCGGGAGCCGGAGGGATAGCTGCCGGCCAGCAGATCGCCGGCGCACAGTGCCACGCCGGCGAGGAGAGCGGCGAGAAGCGCGGCGACCCGGCGCCCGGCATACGGCACGGTCGAACGGTCCATCGGTCGGCAGGCCCCCCGTGAATTCACCTCGGATTTCGCCGACTTAGACGGGAGAGCATTCCGATCGGTTGTGCGCTCAATGGAAGTTGCCGCGTTATCGGACGAACACCGGCCGGAATTCGGGGATATGATGTCCGGCCGGGAAACACGACCTTTCCTGCGCGTTATTCAAAGGTGTTTTCAAGGTGCCGTGTTCGTGGGGCTCGGTTTCCTGGGTGTTGCGGTGTTGATCGCCAGGACGGCGGGACGCGGTCCCTAGGGCAGGGGTTCCCGTGCGGCCGGGGGGTCGAAGCGGAGGTTCCAGTGGCCGCCGTGGCCGGTGAGGGTGGTGGTGGACAGGGGGCGGATGTCGAGGTTCCAGTAGGTGGCGGGCGGGGCCTTCAGGGCGTAGACGAGGGCCGCGCGGATCACCGCGGGCTCGGCGACCGCGACGATCCGGGCGCCGTCGTCGGCGGGGCGGGTCTCCAGCCAGCCGCCGACGCGGGAGATGAAGGCGAGCAGGGGCTCGCCGCCGTGCGGGGTGGCGCGCGGATCGGCGAGCCAGGCGTCCACCGCCGCCGGCTCCCGTGCCATCGCCTCGCCCAGCGTCAGCCCGCGCCAGCGCCCCATGTCGCAGTCGCGCAGCGCGAGCTGGGCCAGCGGGGCATAGCCCAGGGCGTCGCCGGTGGCGCGGCTGCGCCGGGTCGGCGAGCAGTAGCGCAGCTCGGCGGCGGCCAGCGGCACCAGTTCGGCGGCGGCGCACCGCACCTCGTCCCAGCCGGCCTGGTCCATCGGCCGGTCGTCGTCGAACCGCTCGGCGAGCAGCGGAGCGCTGCGCGCCGCGGCGACGAACGTCACCCTCAGTGGCATGCGGTGATGGTGGGGCCGCACGGAACGCGGGTCAAGGTGTCCCGCCGGGGCGCTACCGGTGGTGAGCGGCCGCTCACTCGAAGCGGTGGATCATCCAGGTGCCGGGGCGTTCCAGCGGTGTGAAGCCGACCGTCTCGTACACCCCGTGCGCGTCCTCGGTGCACAGCAGGATGCGGCGCACGCCGAACGCCGCCAGGTGGTCGCGGACGGCGGCGACGAAGGCGGTGCCCACGCCCTTGCCGCGCACCGAGGGGTCGACGTACACATCGGCGAGCCAGGCGAACAGCGCCCGGTCGGTGACCCCGCGCGCGTAGGCGACCTGCGCGCCGGAGGCCGTGTCGTAGACCCCGAAGTTGATCGAGGACGCCATGGCCTCCTCGTGCTTGTCGCGGGTGCGGCCCTTCGCCCAGTAGGCGTCGGCCGACAGCCAGCGGTGGACCAGGTCCACATCGACGCGGTCGGTGTCGGCGGAGAACTCGTAGCCGTCGGGGAGCCGTAGGCGGGAGGTGTCACTCATCCCTTGATCGTCGCAGCTGCGGGGCGTGGAGGCGAGCCGTCGACTCCCTTACGGCACACCGGGGTTCGGCTACAGCACCTCGTCGCAGGCCGTCCGCAGCCGCCGTACGCCCTCCGCGATCTCCCCGAGGCCCGCCACCGCCGCGAAGCTCAACCGGACGTAGGGCGCCGGGGGTTCGGCGCTGAAGTAGGGGCGGCCCGGAGTGAGGGCCACGCCCGCGCGCAGGGCCGCCGCGCTGAACGCGTCGTCGTCGGTGCCCTCCGGCAGCCGCGCCCACAGGTGGTAGCCGCCGGACGGGATGTGCGGCAGGGCGAGTTCGGGCAGGCGCAGCGCGAGCGCGCTCGTCATGGCGTCCCGGCGCTCCTTCAACTCCCCCGACAGGGAGCGCAGATGGCGGGGCCATGCCGGGGAGCCGACCAGTTCGAGGGCGGCCTCCTGGAGCGGGCGGGGCACGAAGAAGGAGTCCACCACCTGGATCGCGCGCAGCCGTTCGAGAACCGGGCCGTGCGCGGCGAGGGCGCTCACCCGGAAGCTGGGCGAGGTCGCCTTGGTCAGCGAGCCGACGTGCACCACCACGCCATCGGGGTCGTCGGCGGCCAGCGGGCGGGGCAGCGGGCCCGCGTCGGCGTGCACGAGGCGTCGTACGAAGTCGTCCTCCACCACGAAGGCGCCGGCCGCGCGGGCGATGGCCAGCACCTCGGCGCGCCGGTCGGGGGCGAGGACCGCGCCGGTCGGGTTCTGGAAGAGGGGCTGGCAGACGAACAGCCGGGCGCCGGTGGCCCGGAAGGCGTCCGCGAGCAGCTCGGGCCGGACACCGTCGCGGTCCACCGGCACCGGGACCGGGCGCAGTCCGCCCGCGCGGGCGAGGGCCAGCATGCCGGGGTAGGTGGGCGACTCGACCAGTACGGGGGCGCCCGGCGGGGCGAGCGCGCGCAGGGCGGTGGCCAGCGCGGACTGGCCGCCGGCCGCGATCAGCACCCCGGCCGCGGTGACCGCGCCGCCGATCTCGCGGGCGAACCACTCGCGCAGCTCCGGCAGCCCCTCCAGCGGTGGCCGCCCCCAGGCGCCGGGCCGCCGCCCCGCGCGGGCGAGCGCCGCCGCCATGGCCCGCTCGGGCTGGAGCGAGGGGTGCGGATAGCCGCCGTTGAACTCCAGCACGCCGGGCGGCGGGGCGGCCAGCGAGACGGTGACCCCGGTGGCGTCCACGGTGCGCGGTACGAGGTCGGCGGCGCCGTCGGCGCTCAGCGCGACCTCCTGCCAGGAGGTGTCCCCGGCCGGCGCCTCGGGGGTGCGCGGCCGGGCCCGGAAGGCGCCGGCGCCGGGCCGGGTGACGACAAGCCCCTCGGCGGCCAGCTGGGCGAGCGCCCGCGAGACGGTCACCGGGCTCACCCGGAACCGCTCCACCAGCGCCCGGCTCGACGGCAGCTTTCCACCCGGTGAGTAGTGGTCCAGCTCCCTTCGCAGCCGTTCCGCCAGTTCTCCCACACTGCTACGCTCTTGCATGAAGACACAGAGTAGCGCTATCGACTCCGGCCCGATAGCGGTCACCGCTCCCCCGGCGGAGCGCCGGGCGTTCGGCACCGCGCTCGCCGCGTTCGGCGTCGCCGCCTTCTCCCTCACCTTCCCGGCCACCGCCTGGGGCCTGGAGGGCTTCGGCCCCTGGACGCTGGTGACCGTGCGCAGCGCCCTGGCCGCCCTGGTCGCGGGCGGCGCCCTGCTGGTCCTGAAGGTACGGCCGCCCGAGCGGCGCCAGTTGCGCGGCCTCGCGGTCGTCGCGCTCGGTGTGGTGCTCGGCTTCCCGACGCTGACCACGCTCGCGCTGCGCACCTCCACCACCGCGCACGCGGCCGTCGTGGTGGGCCTGCTGCCGCTGACCACGGCCGTCTGCTCGGCGCTGCGCACCGGCCACCGCCCCTCCCGCCGGTTCTGGCTCGCGGCGGTGGCGGGCGCGGCGGCGGTGCTGGCGTTCACGGCCCTGCAGAGCGGGGGCGCGCTCACCGCGGCCGACGGCTGTCTGTTCGCGGCCCTGCTGGTGTGCGCCGCCGGATACACCGAGGGCGGGCTGCTGGCCCGCGAGATGCCGGGCTGGCAGGTCATCGGCTGGGCGCTGGTGCTGTGCCTGCCGCTCACGCTGCCGGCCGCCGCGCTGGCGCTGTCGTACGAGCCGTTCACGGTGACTGCGCACGGGGTCGCCGGTCTGCTCTGGGTGGCGCTGGGTTCGCAGTTCCTCGGGCTGGTCGTCTGGTACCGGGGCATGGCGGCCACCGGGGTGCCCAGGGCGAGCCAGTTGCAGTTGGCCCAGCCCCTGCTCACACTGGTGTGGTCGGCGCTGCTGCTGGGCGAGCACTTCACGGCGGCCGCTCCCCTGACCGCCGTCGCCGTGCTCGTGTGCATCGCCGTCACCCAGCGGTCGTGATCGTTGAGAGGGGCCTGGAGATGCGCGCATCCAAGGGCGACCGGCTTGTCCAGCACGGCAGGGTGGTCGGCCAACACGACCAGGAGTCCGAAGTCGTCGAGGTGATGGGGCAGGAGGGCAATCCGCCCTACCGGGTCCGTTTCGAGGACGGGCACGAGGCGATCATGTCGCCGGGACCCGACTGCCAGGTAAAACACCAGGAGGACCGGCCGCGGTAGGCGCCGGGCGTCCGCCGGTTCAGCGGTGGGCACCGGTTCAGTGGTGGGCACCGGTTTTCCGCCGGCCAAGCGGTGGGCACCGGTTTACCGCCGGCCAAGCGGTCGGCATAGGTCCTCCGCCGGCCAAGCGGTAGACACAGGTCCTCCGCCGGTTCAGCGGGGCGGGCTCGCCGGGCGTGTGTAGTGGTCCGCGACCACGCGGCGCATCGCCCCGATCGGATCGTTCGCCACGTCCCCGGCGGCGAAGAAGATGTGCCCGCCCACCTGCGGACGGCGGGCGGCGAGCGTGAGGTGCCGGGACAGCTCCGCGGGGTCCTGCCACGCCTCGGGCCGGCCGTCCGCGCCCGCGGCCCCGGCCCGGTACAGCGCCTCGCCGATGTACAGCCGCGTCCCGCTGCCCTCGGCGACCCCCGCCCACCAGTCCAGCAGCGTCCCGTAGTCCGCGCCGCTCGCGCCGATCTCCCAGTACAGCTGGGGCGCGATGTAGTCGATCCAGTTCTCCCGCACCCAGGTGCGGGTGTCGGCGTACAGGTCGTCGTACGTCTGGGCGCCCGCGTCCGTGTCGGAGCCGCGCGGGTCGGTCGACGCGTTGCGCCACACCCCGAAGGGGCTGATCCCGAACCGGGTGCCGGGCCGCACCCGCTTGATGCCGGCCGCCATCTCCCTGACCAGCCGGTCGATGTTGTCCCTGCGCCAGTCGGCCCGGCTGGTGAAGGCGCCGCGGTAGCGCTCGTACGCCTCGTCGTCCGCGAAGGCCGCCCCGTCCTCGGGGTAGGGGTAGAAGTAGTCGTCGAAGTGGACCGCGTCCACCGGGTAGCGGGCGACCGCGTCGAGCATCGCCCGCTGCACGAAGGCGCGTACGGCGGGCAGGCCGGGGTTGTAGTAGAGCTTGCCGCCGTACGGCACCGCCCAGTCGGGGTGGACGCGCGCCGGGTGGGCGGGCGTGAGGAGACCGGGGTCGGTGTGGTTCGCGATCCGGTACGGGTTGAACCAGGCGTGCAGCTGGAGCCCCCGCGCGTGGGCCTCGCGCACGGCGGTGCCCAGCGGATCCCAGCCGGGGTCGCGGCCCTGGGTGCCGGTGAGGAACTGCGACCAGGGCTCGTACGGCGAGGGCCACAGCGCGTCGGCGGTGGGCCGCACCTGGAGGATCACGGTGTTCAGCCGGTCGCGCACCGCCCGGTCGAGGTGGACGGTCAGCTCCTTCTCCTGCTCGGCGGCGCTCAGACCGGGCCGCGAGGGCCAGTCCCGGTTCTCGACGGTCGCCATCCACACGCCCCGCAGCTCGGTGACCGCACGGGCGCCGGGCGCGCCGGTGGCGCCCTTGGTCCCGGCCGGCCCGCCCCCGGACCGGCCGCCGTCCGACCGCTCGCCCCCGCCCCGCTTGATCTCCGCGGTCCCGGTCGCCGCCGCACCGCACCCGGCCGTGGTCAGCGCCGACAGCGTCCCCAGGGCGAAATCCCGGCGTGAGAGGGGTCCCATTCGGCCACTTTCCCTTACGTTGCGGATCCGCTCGGTCACGGAAGGTCTCCGTGGCCAAGAATGCCCGCACCCACACGATCGATCATCGATACTTCGCGGTAACGTGCACGATCGGAGCAGGCGCCGAAACCCGGAGGTCTGCCAGCCAAGCCGGAGAACAGCGAAGGGGACGATGTGACAGGCATCCCATCGGGCGATATCGCGCGCGTCGGAGTCGTGGGCTGCGGCCAGATGGGCGCGGGCATCGCCGAGGTGTGCGCCCGCGCGGGACTGGACGTGAAGGTCGCCGAGACCACCGGCGAGGCTCTGGAGATCGGCCGCACCCGGCTGTACAACTCCCTGTCCAAGGCGGCCGAGCGCGGCAAGATCTCCGACGAGGAGCGGGACGCCACCCGGGCGCGGCTCAGCTTCACCACGGACCTCGGCGAGTTCGCCGACCGCGACCTGGTGATCGAGGCGGTCGTGGAGAGCGAGGCCGTGAAGACGGAGATCTTCCAGGTCCTCGACCAGGTGGTGACCCGGCCGGACGCGATCCTGGCCTCCAACACCTCCTCCATCCCGCTGGTGAAGCTCGCGGTCGCCACCTCGCGCCCGGACCACGTCGTCGGCATCCACTTCTTCAACCCGGCCCCGGTGCAGCAGCTGGTCGAGCTGATCCCCGCGCTCACCACCTCCGAGGGCACCCTCAGCCGGGCCCAGGTCTTCGCCGAGAAGACGCTCGGCAAGCACGCCATCCGCGCCCAGGACCGCTCCGGCTTCGTGGTGAACGCGCTGCTCGTGCCCTATCTGCTCTCCGCGATCCGGATGTTCGAGTCGGGCATCGCCAGCCGTGAGGACATCGACAACGGCATGGAGATGGGCTGCGCCCACCCGATGGGCCCGCTGAAGCTGTCCGACCTGATCGGCCTGGACACCATCGTCTCCATCGCCAACTCGATGTACGCCGAGTACAAGGAGCCGCTGTACGCCGCTCCCCCGCTGCTCCAGCGCATGGTCGAGGCGGGCCGGCTCGGCCGCAAGACCGGCTCGGGCTTCTACACCTACGGCTGATCACCCTCAGCTACCAACAGACGTGCCCGGCACCGGAATCGGTGCCGGGCACATCCGTTTCACACACCGTGTGCGCGCCGGGCCCGCAGACGTCCACCGCACACGCTCCCCACGCGACCACCAGGCGAGTTCACTCTTCATGCGCATGCAAGGGGGTGCGGAACCCCCCGTTCGACTACGGAAAGGAGTGGACCCGTGACCGGCGATCCGGAGCATCCCGTGGTCCATGGAGAACTCGCAGAGTTACGGCGCCGGCTGGACGTGGCCTACGCCCGCGTCGAGGGCGGTCTCGCACTGCTCGGTCACCGCACCGAGGAGACCGCCAAGGAGCTGGACGAGCTGAACTCCCGCATGGTCTCGCTGGAACACGCGCGCTGGCCGCTGCCCTCGCTCGCCGCGCTGACCGCGCTCGGCGCGCTCGTGGTGACCATCTGGTCGGCCGTGCGCGCCCATTAGCCCTCGGCGCAGCTCGGCACAGCCCTCGGCGCGTCAGCCCTCGGCGAGCCTGAGGTGGTGCAGCAGCAGTAACGCGGCCGCCATGTTGGCGGCCGGGACCTCTCCACGGGCGATCAGGTCGGGGACGAGCTTGAGGGGCACCCACTCCCGGCGGTCCGACTCGAAGTCGTCCACGGGGTGTCCGAGGTACTCGCCCCGGTCGGACCAGTAGATGTGGTGCCGGGCGTCGGTGAGGCCGTTGGACGGCTCCACCGTCATCAGGTGGTGCAGGGGCCCCGGCCGCCAGCCGGTCTCCTCCTCCAGTTCCCTGGCGGCCGCGCGCGCGATGTCCTCGCCGTCCTCGACGACGCCCGCGGGCAGTTCCCAGCCCCAGCTGTCGGTGATGAAGCGGTGCCGCCACAGCAGCAGGACCTCGTTGGCCTCGTTGACGACCGTGGCGACGGCGACCGGCCGCATCCGGATGAGGAAGTGGTCCAGATGCCGGCCGTCGGGCAGCTCGACATCCGCGAGATTGACGCTGAACCAGCGGTTTGCATACACCTTTTGTTCGCTCTGTTTCGTCCACTGCACGGTTCTGCCACCTTTCGGGAGGTAGGTGGCAATATCGCAGCAGTGGCGGCGCGCCCACAGGGCGCCTACAGGGGCACGCGCAGCACTCCGTCGATGAGTTCGGCGGCCTCGGTGGTGCCGGGCGACCCGCAGCGCGCCAGGTGTTCGCGCACCACGCGCAGCCGGTCGCGCAGCCGCTGGGACTCCATGCCGCGCACCTGCTCGGCCATCCGCACGGCGGTGACCACGGCTTTCTCCGCGTTGCCCTGGCGCAGTTCGATGGTGCTGAGCATGGCCAGCCGGTGCACCCGCCCCCGGTCGTGCGCGGGGTTGTCCACGGCGGCCGCCGCGTGCTCCCGCGCGGCGGCGAGTTCACCCAGGCTGAGCAGCGCCTCGGCGACCTGCACATTGACCAGGCCTGGCTGCACGTAGCCGGTCTCGTCGGGTTCATGGCCGCGCCGGATGCGTTCGGCGGCGTTCTCCGCGCGCCGGATGCAGGCGAGCGCGCCGGCCGCGTCGCCCAGATGCGCGTACGCCTTGGCCTGCATCGCGTACAGGTCGGAGGCGAGCGCGGGGGTGATGTGCCGGCCCGCGGTGCGCAGCGCGGCCTCCGCGAAGGCCACCGCCTGCCGGAACTCCCGCATGAACAGCGACTGGTTGACCAGCAGCGCTATGACGTAGGCGCCGAGTCCCCGGTCCCCGCTGGCCTTTGCCAGTCGCAGCGCCTGGTGGAAGTAGCGCTGGGCGAGTCCGTGCGCGTCGGAGTCGTACGCGCAGATCCCGGCGACGGCGACCAACCCGCCGGTGGCCCGGTGCAGTTGGCGGCCGGTGGCGTCGGTGTAGCTGCCGCGCAGCAGCGGGGCCGCCTCCGCGTTGAGGAAGCCGACGATGCGGGCGCGGGTCGCGATGCCGCCGGCCTTGCGGTACATCTGCTCGTAGTGGGCGCGGGCCGCGCGCAGCGTCTCGATGTCGGCCGCCGTGACCAGGTGTCTGCCGCCGCGGGAGACATCGGTGTCCTCCGGCGGGTTCTCCCACTCCCATACGGGCATCACGGCGGGCGTGCCGGTGACGGCCGGGGCGCCCAGCACATGCGGGCGCTGCTGTTCGTCGGAGCGCCACAGGGCGGTGGCCCGCTCCACGAAGCCGGACAGCGTGCCGGCGGCCGCGCTGCCGGGCCGGCCGGGCACGCCGAGGCCGATGTCGTCCAGGGTGACCGGGCGGTGCAGCCGGGCGGCCAGCACCTCGCAGATCAGATCGGGCACCTGGCCGCGCGGCCGCTGGCCCTTCAACCACCGGGCCACGGCGGTGTGTTCGTAGCGGAGCGCGAGGCCCCGGCGGCGCCCCGCCTGGTTCACATGGGCGGCGAGACCGGCGTGCGAGATCCCCGCCTCGTCCAGGATGGCGTCAAGGAGCGTGTTGGGCTGCATGGGATGACCCCCGAGTGCCTGATGCCGTCAGCGTAGTGGCTGCGCCTTCACACGGGGTGTGAACGGAATGCCCGCATCCGGGGCGTGTGCGCGCTGTCGCGGAGCGTGGCCGGGCCGGTTCACTGGTGGTCCTCCTCGCGAGGCCCGCCAGGCCACCGGCTCCCCCTCCTACAGCGGTGGTCTGGCGGGAACCATCAGCCGTGCGTGGTGGTGGCGGGCCGGGCCGGCTCCCGCGCCTTCGGTGCCGCTCCCCGCTCGTTGCGCAGCACCAGGAGGGCCACGTCGTCGGTGGGGGTGCCGCCGGTGTGCCGCAGCAGGGCGGTGAAAAGGGTGCGCAACACCCGCTGAGGAGAGGCGGGTTGGTCGCGTACGGCGGTGCGCAGCGCGTCGGGCAGGGCGAAGAACCGGCCCCGTGCGTCCCGCGCGTCCTCGGCGCCGTCGGTGAACAGGACCAGCGACTCGGCGGGCCGCAGCGGCGGGCAGTGGTGCGGGGCGAGGTCCGCCGGGAGCGGGAACGGGCCCAGCGGGGGCAGCGGTTCGGCGCGGGTGAGGGGTTCTACGGCGGTGCCGGTGAGCCGGTAGGGCCAGGGGTGCCCGCAGTTGAGGGCCCCCAGCGTGCCGTCCCGGCCGATCTCCAGCAGCAGGACGGTGACGAACTCCTCGGCGACGGGGTGGTCGGGGTCCGCCGGGCACCCGGTGGAGGGGTGTTCGGCGCGGGCGCGTTCACGCAGGTGCCGGGCGAGCGCCCGCTCCAGCCTGCGCAGCACTCCGTCGAGCCGGGCCTCGTCATGGGCGGCCTCGCGGAAGCTGCCGAGGAGGGCGGCGACGGTGCCGAGGGCGGCCAGCCCGTGCCCGCGGACGTCCCCCATCACCACCCGCACCCCGTGCTCGGTGGCGATGGCCTCGTACAGATCGCCCCCGACGCTCGCGCCCCGGTCCGCGGAGAGCTGGGCGGCGGCGACGCCGAGCCCGTCGAGCCGCGGGGGCGGCGGCCGCAGTACGACACCCTGGGCGACCCGCGCCGCCCGCCGGGCGAGCCGTAACTCCCGCAGCAGGGCGCGCCGCACATGGGCCAGCAGCCCGATGCCCACGCCGAAGAACACGACGCTGGCGGCGATGCGGGCGCCGAGCCGCTCCTGGGTGGCGAGCGGGCAGCCGAACTTGTAGGCGACCGCGAGCGCGCCCCAGAGCGTGGGAAGCACGGCGCCGCGCGCGGTGGGTGCCCGTGCCTTGATGCGGATCATGCCTCTGTCCCCCATGGAGAGTCCCTGACAGAGCAGCCGGACCGACCCCGAAAGGCCGGTCCGATTCTGTCGACGGCATGGCCCGCGAGAACTGGTTCGCCTCCGATGACCACTCGAACGAGTGAGAAGGCGCAGGTGGGGGTGCATTTATGCAGGAGGTGACGCCGTGTCAGAACGTTTCTCCGGCCAAGACGAAGGCGGGGGGGGGGGGGGGAGGGGGGGGGGGGGGGGGCCCCCCTCCCCCTCCCCCCTCACAGGCCAAAAAAAAACCGCCGTGGTGTTCCCCTAGGGCAGAAAGAAGATGCAAAGGCCTCGAAAAACC
>NZ_JBWKES010000009.1:0-22617 GCF_056435325.1 Streptomyces sp. NPDC043952 | reverse complement strand
ACGGGGGGACAAGCGTGGAGGGCGCTGCTTCCTCTGCACGGCCGCTCACCCCCCCCCCCCCCCCCCCCCCCCCCACACCCCCCCCCCCCCCCCCCCCCCCCCCCCTGCCCCCCCCCCGCCCCGTTCGCTCCGACCGTCAGCCGCGCAGCACGGCTCCGGTGCGCTCGCCCGCGAGGGCAACGGCCGCGTCACGGGCCGCCGACGCCTCGTCCACCGTCAGCGTCCGGTCGGGGGCACGGAAGCGCAGCGCGTACGCCAGCGACTTGCGGCCCTCGCCCAGCTGCTCGGCGTTCTCGTAGACGTCGAACAGCCGGATGGACTCCAGCAGTTCACCGGCACCGGCGCGCAGCGCGGCCTCGACCTCGGCCGCCGGCACCGGCTTGTCGACCACGAGGGCGACGTCCTGCGTGGCGACCGGGAAGGAGGAGATGGCCGGCGCCATGGGGATGCCGTCGCCGGCCTCCTCCAGGGTGTCCAGGTCCAGCTCCATCGCGCAGGTGCGCTCGGGCAGGCCCAGCGCCTTGACGACGCGCGGGTGCAGCTCGCCCGCGTGGCCCACGACCCGCTCGGCGCCGTCCACGACGACCAGCAGCTCGGCGCAGCGGCCCGGATGCCAGGGGCCGTACTGCCCCTTGCGCACGACGAGTTCGGCGCCGGCCTCACGGGCCACGGTGCGCGCGGCCTCGATCGCGTCGGCCCAGTCGGCCGGGCGGCCCTTGCCCCACCAGCCGGCCTGCTCGCGGGCGCCCGCGAGGACGACGGCGGCGTGCCGCGGCTGCTCGGGCAGCGCGGCGTTCAGCCGCGCGATCTCCTCGTCGGTGGGACGCCGGTCCACCGGCAGGTGCCCGGCGGCCTCGCGCTCGGCGCGCGGGTGGAAGACCAGCCCGGTCTCGAACAGGGCCAGGTCGTGCGCGCCGCGGCCGGTGTTGCGCCGCAGCGCGCCCAGCAGGCCCGGCAGCAGCGTCGTACGGAGCGCGGGCTCCTCGTCGCTGAGCGGGTTGACCAGCTTCAGCACACGGCGGGCCGGGTCGTCCGCGTCCAGGCCGAGCTGGTCGAAGACCTGCTCGCCGAGGAACGGGTTGTTCAGCGCCTCGACGTAACCGGCGCCGGCCAGCGCGCGGCCGATGCGGCGGTGCAGCCGCTGGCGCCCGGTCAGGCCGTGCCCCGCCATCGGCCGGGGCAGCCGGGACGGCAGGTCCTCGTAGCCCTCAAGGCGGATGACCTCTTCGGCCAGGTCGTTCGGGTCGGTCAGGTCGGGCCGCCAGGACGGGACGGTGACGATCAGCTCGTCCTGCCCGTAGACGTCGCAGCCGACCTCCTGGAGGCGGCGTACGACGGTCTCGCGGCCGTAGGTGACCCCCGCGACCTTGTCCGGGTGGTCCGCCGGGATGGTGATGGTGTGCGGCGCGGAGGGCGCGATGACCTCGGTGACGCCGGCCTCGGCGGTGCCGCCCGCGAGCAGCACCAGCAGGTCCACGGTGCGCTGCGCGGCGGCGGCAGCGGCGGCCGGGTCCACCCCGCGCTCGAAGCGGCGGGACGCCTCGGACAGCAGCTTGTGGCGGCGGGCCGTGCGCGCGATCGAGACCGCGTGGAAGTGGGCCGCCTCGATGACGACCTCGGTGGTCGCGTGCTCCGCGTCCTCGCCGTGGTCGGCGATCTCGGTGTTGGCGCCGCCCATCACACCGGCCAGGCCGATCGGGCCGCGGTCGTCGGTGATGACCAGGTCCTCGGCGTGCAGCGCCCGCTCGACGCCGTCCAGGGTGACGAGCTTCTCGCCCTCCTGGGCGCGGCGCACGCCGATGGTGCCCTGGACCGAGGCGCGGTCGTAGGCGTGCAGCGGCTGGCCCAGCTCCATCATCACGTAGTTGGTGATGTCCACGGCCAGCGAGATCGGGCGCATGCCGACCTTCTGGAGCCGGCGCTGGAGCCAGATCGGGGAGCGGGCCTCGGGGCGCAGACCGGTGACGGTGCGCGCGGTGAAGCGGTCGCAGCCGAACGGGTCGGAGACCTGGACCGGGTAGCCGTACGCGTTCGGCGCGGGCACGTCGATCAGGGCGGGGTCGCGCAGCGGCAGGCCGTAGGCGATGGCGGTCTCGCGGGCGACGCCGCGGATGGACAGGCAGTCGCCGCGGTTGGCGGTGACGGCGATGTCCAGGACCTCGTCCACCAGCTCCAGGAGCTCGATGGCGTCCTTGCCGACCTCGGTCTCCGGCGGCAGCACGATGATGCCGTGGGTGGTGTCCTCGCCCATGCCCAGCTCGTCGCTGGAGCAGATCATGCCGTGCGAGACCCTGCCGTAGGTCTTGCGGGCGGCGATGGAGAAGCCGCCGGGCAGGGTGGCGCCGGGCAGCACCACGACGACCTTGTCGCCGACCGCGAAGTTGCGGGCGCCGCAGACGATCTCCTGGGGCTCACCGGTGCCGTTGGCCTGGCCGACGTCGACCGTGCAGAAGCGGATCGGCTTCTTGAAGCCCTCCAGCTCCTCGATGGTCAGCACCTGGCCGACGACCAGGGGACCCTTGAGGTCGGCGCCGAGCTGTTCGACGGTCTCGACCTCCAGACCGGCCGAAATGAGCTTGGCCTGGACGTCACGGCCGGTCTCGGTGGCCGGCAGGTCGACGTACTCCCGCAGCCAAGAAAGCGGGACCCGCATCAGATCTCCATCCCGAAGGGCCGGGTGAACCGGACGTCACCCTCGACCATGTCTCGCATGTCTTCGACGTTGTGGCGGAACATCAGCATCCGCTCGATGCCGAACCCGAAAGCGAAGCCGCTGTACTTCTCCGGGTCGACGCCGCAGGCGGTGAGCACCCGCGGGTTGACCATGCCGCAGCCGCCCAGCTCGATCCAGCCCTCGCTGGAGCAGGTGCGGCAGGGGCGGTCGGGGTTGCCGACGGACTCGCCCTTGCACACGTAGCAGAGCATGTCCATCTCGGCGCTCGGCTCGGTGAAGGGGAAGAAGTTCGGGCGCAGCCGGGTCTTCATGCCCGCGCCGAACAGCGACTGGACCATGTGGTCCAGGGTGCCCTTGAGGTCGGCCATGGTCAGGCCCTCGTCCACGGCGAGCAGCTCGACCTGGTGGAAGACCGGCGTGTGCGTGGCGTCCAGCTCGTCGGTGCGGTAGACGCGGCCGGGGCAGATCACGTAGACCGGCAGGTCGCGGTCGAGCAGCGAGCGGATCTGCACGGGCGAGGTGTGGGTGCGCAGGACCACGCCCGAATCGGCGCCGCCGTCCGGGCCCTCGACGAAGAACGTGTCGGCCTCGCCGCGGGCCGGGTGGTCCGGGCCGATGTTCAGGGCGTCGAAGTTGAACCACTCGGCCTCGACCTGGGGGCCCTCGGCGACCTCGTAGCCCATGGCCACGAAGATGTCCTCGATGCGCTCCGACAGCGTGGTCAGCGGGTGGCGGGCACCGGCCGGGACGCGGTCGTACGGCAGCGTGACGTCGACGTCCTCCTCGACCAGCACCCGCGCGTCGCGCTCGGCCTCCAGCTCGCTCTGGCGGGCGGCGAGGGCCTTGTTGACGGCGCCGCGGGCCATGCCGACGCGCTTGCCGGCCTCGGCCTTGGCGTGCGGGGGCAGGGCGCCGATCTCGCGGTTGGCGAGGGACAGTGGGGACGCCGGACCGGTGTGGGCGACCTTGGCTTCGTGCAGCGCGTCGAGGGAGTCCGCGGCGGCGAAGGCGGCGAGCGCCTCGTCCCGCATGCGCTCGATCTCTTCCGGTTTCAACGCCTCGACCTCGACAGGGTCGTACGACTTATTGGGTGCCGACATCTCTTCCCGTGCTTCCGATTGGCTGGCGGATGGTCCCCGTCACCGACTCGCGAGGGCCGCGTGAAGGACACAACGGTGCCAAAGGCCGAGTCTAACGGGGTGGCGGGGGGCGAAGGGCCCGTGGGCCGTCAGGCGAGATACGCCGGGGCGCTCACGGGCAACGTAAATCGGAACTCGGCGCCGCCGCCGCGGGCGCGGCCGACCGTGATCGTACCGCCGTGGGCCTCCACGATGCCCTTGACGATGTACAGCCCGAGCCCGGTGCCGCCGCGCTTGCTGCCCCGCCAGAAGCGGGTGAAGACGCGGTTCATGGACTCCTCCGGGATGCCGGGCCCCTCGTCGCTCACCGTGACCGATGTGCCGGCCTCCTCGCCCTCGCGGGGGGACGCCGTGGGCGTGATGTCGATGGTGACGGTTCCCGCGCCGTGCCGCACGGCATTTTCCAGCAGGTTGCTGAGCACCTGGTCGATCTTGTCGGGGTCGGCCCACAGCTCGGGCAGCGGCTGCTCGATGCGCAGCAGGAAGCGTCCGGCGCTCTGCCCGGCGGCGACGTACGCCTGGATGTGGCGGGAGACGGCGGCCCCTATGTCGACGGGCTGCCTGCGCACCTCCAGGCGCCCGGAGTCGATCCGGGAGATGTCCAGCAGCTCGGCGATGAGCCGGGTGACCCGGTCGGCGTCCGCGTCGACGGTCTCCAGCATCAGCCGCTTCTGGTCGTCGGTGAACCGCGCCCACTTGGCGAGCAGCGTCGCGGTGAACCCTTTGACGGAGGTCAGCGGGGAGCGCAGCTCGTGGGCGACGGTGGCGATCAGCTCGGCGTGGCTGCGCTCGGTGCGACGGCGGGCCTCGGTGTCCCGCAGGGAGACGATCAGGCGGTGCAGGGGGCCGAGGGGCGCGGTGCGGACGTAGCGGGCGGTGACGAGCACCTCGCGGCCGCCGGGCAGCAGCAGATTGCGCTCGGGCTGCCGGGTCCTGGTGGCCAGGCCCCCGTAGGGGTCGGTGAGCTGCCACCAGCGGCGCCCCTCCAGGTCCTCTAACGGCAGCGCCTTCTCCAGCGGCTGCCCGAGGGCCTCGGCGGCGGGTACGGCGGTGATGCGCTCCGCCGCCGCGTTGAACCCGACGACGCGGCCCCGCTCGTCGGCGACCACCAGTCCGTCGGGGAGCTGGTCGGGATCGAGCCCGCCCGCACCGCCCCAGGACGCGGGTGCGCCGCGCGCGTCCCGCCCCTTCGGCCCGGTGCTCGTGCCGGCCACACTCATCCCCGTACCCCACCTCTCATACGGCGCACGGCCCCGAGCTGGCCACCCTACTAGCTCTGGGTGACGGAACGGCACCCTCCGCGCGCGCGCTGGGCGCGGGCCGAGGCGTACAGGCAGACGGCGGCGGCCGTGGCCAGGTTCAGGCTCTCGGCCCTGCCGTGGATGGGCACGCGCACCACGGCGTCGGCGAGGGCGCGGGTCTCCTCCGGCAGCCCCCATGCCTCGTTGCCGAACACCCAGGCGGTGGGGCCGCCCATGGTGCCCTCGTCCAGCTCCTCGTCCAGGTCGTGGTCGCCCGCGCCGTCGGCGGCGAGGATGCGCACCCCGGCGCTCTTGAGCCGTTCGATGGCCTGCTCCACGGGGACGCCGACGGCGACCGGGAGGTGGAACAGGGAGCCGACGGAGGCGCGTACGGCCTTGGGGTTGTACAGGTCCACGGAGGCGTCGGTGAGGACGACGGCCTCGGCACCGGCGGCGTCGGCGCAGCGCAGCACGGTGCCCGCGTTGCCGGGGTCGCGGACGTGCGCGAGCACGGCGACCAGCTTGGGGCGGGCGGCGAGGATGTCCTCGAACGGGGTGTCCAGGAAGCGGCAGACGCCGACCAGCCCCTGCGGGGTGACGGTGGTCGAGATGTCGGCGATGACGTCCTCGGCGGCGAGGTGCACCCGAGCGCCGGCGGCACGGGCCTCACCGACGATGTCGGCGTACCGCTCCGCGGCCTCGACCGTGGCGAACAGCTCGACGAGCCCGCCCCCCTGGTGCGCCGCCGCCTCCCGCACGGCCTGCGGCCCCTCCGCGAGGAACAGCCGCTCCTTCCCCCGGAAATTCCGCTTGGCGAGCCGGCGCGCGGCGGCGACACGGGCGGAACGGGGAGAGATCAGCTCGGGGACGGCAGGGGCCATGCCTTCTTCACTTTCCAGAGAACGTCTACTTCAGCGCCCCGTCAGGGGCGCGGGGAACTGCGCGACAAGCCACCACGTACCCGCGGCCGAAAACGCACCGGGAACCTCAACAACAGGACCCGCAAGCCAACAGCCTGCGGGTCCCGGTGTTTTTTCGGCTGAAGCTCAGCGCAGCGTCACGCGGCCTTCGGCGCGTTGACGTCCGACGGCAGCGCCTGCTGCGCGACCTCGACGAGCGCGGCGAACGCGTTCACGTCGTTGACGGCCAGCTCGGCCAGGATCTTGCGGTCGACCTCGACGTTGGCGGCCTTCAGACCCTGGATGAAGCGGTTGTAGGTCATGCCGTTGGCGCGGGCAGCGGCGTTGATGCGCTGGATCCACAGCTGGCGGAAGTCGCCCTTGCGCTTCTTGCGGTCGTTGTAGTTGTAGACCAGCGAGTGGGTGACCTGCTCCTTGGCCTTGCGGTACAGGCGCGAACGCTGACCGCGGTAGCCGGAGGCCTGCTCCAGGATCGCCCGGCGCTTCTTGTGGGCGTTGACTGCCCGCTTGACGCGTGCCACTTTTTAACTCCTTGTAGCGGGGTCGTGGGTGTCCTCACACGACCCGGAAACGATTGGGTCCCGGTTCAGACGCGCGGCGCTCGGTGAGCGCCGGAGCGTCACTTGCCGAGAAGCTTCTTGATCTTCGCGGCGTCGCCCGGGGCCATCTCGGCGTTGCCGGTGAGGCGACGCGTCACGCGGGACGACTTGTGCTCGAGCAGGTGGCGCTTGCCGGCGCGCTCGCGGAGCACCTTGCCGGAGCCGGTGACCTTGAAGCGCTTGCTGGCACCGCTGTGCGACTTGTTCTTCGGCATAGCGCCGTTCTCTCCTCGTCGGTGGCGCTCCGGTGCCCGGTCGCGAAAACCGGGCACGGTGGAGCGTCGCTCTTGTTTCGGTTACATCCTCGGGAGCCGTACGGCTCCCCGGAATCACGCCTCGGCGCGTTCCTCGGACGACGCCTCGGCCTCGGCCGGTACCTCGGACGATGCCTCGGCCGGGTTCTGCGACTTGCCGGGGTTCGCCTTCGCGTCGGCCTTGCGGGCCTCCTGCGCCTGACGGGCCTCGGCCATCGCCTCGGTCTTCTTCTTGTGCGGACCGAGGACCATGATCATGTTTCGGCCGTCCTGCTTCGGGTTCGACTCGACGAACCCGAGGTCCTGGACGTCCTCCGCGAGACGCTGGAGCAGTCGGTAGCCCAGCTCGGGCCGGGACTGCTCGCGACCACGGAACATGATCGTGATCTTGACCTTGTCGCCCTGCTTGAGGAACCGGACGACGTGACCCTTCTTGGTGTCATAGTCGTGCGGGTCGATCTTCGGCCGGAGCTTCATCTCCTTGATGACCGTGTGCGCCTGGTTCTTGCGCGCCTCACGGGCCTTCATGGCCGACTCGTACTTGAACTTCCCGTAGTCCATGAGCTTGCACACGGGCGGACGGGCGGTCGCCGCCACCTCGACCAGGTCGAGGTCGTACTCCTGCGCAAGCTCCAGTGCCTTCGCGAGCGGCACGATGCCGACCTGCTCGCCACTGGGACCGACAAGTCGCACCTCGGGAACGCGAATCCGGTCGTTGATGCGGGGCTCGGCGCTGATGGATCCTCCTCGGTAGCACCACGCGACGGCCTGGCGGACTGCCGCGTAACGTCTGTGTTCGTCAGACCAACCGCGCCGAAGCACAAAAAATGCCCCGGACGATCACAGGCGGGGCTCCTGACTACCGGAACACCGCCGCGTGAACGCGGGGCGCGAATCGGGCGGCTCCATCGTCCGTACGGAACGATGGCGGCCGCCTGACCGGAGACCCGCCGTCCCGGAGGACGGAGCGGGTGGGAGATCGGAGCCTCCACTTGTGGGCCGAACTCACACATGGCGGATCCGGCCGGTCGCACACAAGACTAGCAGGGTGACCAGTCAAGGGCTAATCGGAGGCCGCCCGCCGGGGGCCGGTCGGGCGGCGTCACCGGGAGGGCGGCGCGCCGCTTAGGGTGTGGGGCATGAGTGAGACCCCTGCCGAGAACCCCGACTTCGACGCGATGACCCGCGATATCGCCGAGGTCCCCGCCGTCGAGGTGATCGTGACGGTCGCCGTCAACCTGATGAGCGCCGCGGCCGTGAAGCTCGGGCTCAGCGAGGAGGGGGACAAGTACAAGGACCTGGACGAGGCCCGCAAGCTGATCACCGCCCTGGCCGGCCTGCTGGACGGCGGCGCGACCGAGATCAGCTCCTTCCACGCCGCCCCGCTGCGCGACGGCCTGAAGTCGCTCCAGCTGGCCTTCCGCGAGGCCTCGATCGTCCCGGACGAGCCGGGCCAGGGACCGGGCGAGAAGTACACCGGCCCCGTCTACGGCTAGGCGCATAGAGCCAGGCGCCCCTTGGTCAGACGCCCCTTGGTCAGACGCCCCTTGGTAGGGCGCTCGATTCATCCCCGCACGTACAAGGGCTCGCCCGGAGGCGTCGTCCCGGCCGGCAGCAGTGCCAGGTCGAGGCCGCGCACCAGGCGGGCCCTCAGTGCCTCGTCGGCGGCGAGCCGGCCCGCGATCGCCCGCGCGGTCTCGGCGGGCGGCGCGGACGGGTCGAGGACGAGGGCGAGGGTGCCGTCGGCCGGGCCGGGGACGAGATGGGCGCTCCGTACGGCGGGCTCGGCCGCCACCGCCGTGCGCACGGCCTCCGTCACGGCCGGGTCGGTGAGCGGGTCGGTGCTGGTGCGGCCCTCGGCGAGGGCGAGCAGCGCGGGCCCGGTCAGCTCGAACGGCACCGGCCCGGCGAGGTCCAGCACCACCGTGTCGGCCTTCTCGTGCGCGGCGGCCTGGAGCGCCTGGTGCAGGGGCACGGCGACCGGGCGGGCCTCGGGGTCCCAGCGGGCGAGGGAGTCGGTGGAGGTGAACGCGGGCAGCGCGGTGCGGCCGCCGGCCTTCAGGGTGGGTACGGCCATGTCGCTGGTCTTCTCGCGGCGCAGCCCGTTCTCGTCCTCCTCGACCTCGCCCAGTACGGCGACGACGGGCACCAGCAGCCGGGCGCCCTTCAGCGCCTTAAGGACCGGTCCGACGGCGGTGCGGTCCTCGGCCCACGCGGCGAGCGCGGCGCCGAGCCGGGGGTCGGCGGAGCCGTCGTCGTCGGAGTAGCCGGGGTCGGGGATGTTCTTGTTCGCCACGGTCACCGACCCTATCGGGGGAAACCACCCGGCGAAGCGGCGGGCCGGGGCTCGCCCCGACAGGGTTGCCGGCAGCCGCGCCACGCGCTCACCCGGCCCGGCCGGCAGCCGCGCCGGAACCACCCCGGCCCGCCTCAGAAGGGCTGCCGGCGGCCGCGCCACAGGATCACGCCCGCCACCAGCAGCACCCCGCCGACGCTGCCCGCGAGGGGCGCCGCCCAGTCGGTGGCGGAGCCGGTGGCCTTGGGGGCGTCCGGTCCGGGGCCGAAGTACTTGCGGGGGTACGACGCCGGGCGGAGCTTCTGCGGTCTGAGCCGGTCTGCCGCGGCGAGGGCGGCCACCGGGTCGATCGTGCCGTAGCCGCGGGAGTCGTCGCGGCCTCCGGCCGGCGGGTCGTCGGCGGTGTCCTCCAGGAGCGTCTTGATCTGGGCCGGGCTCAGCCCCGGATGGGCCGACTTGATCAGGGCGGCCACGCCCGAGACGTAGGCCGAGGCGGCGGAGGTGCCCCAGCCCTCGTAGTACTTGTGGTCGGGGTCGGCGATGACCACGTCGACGCCGGGCGCGCTGACGGCGGCGTACCAGCGGCGGGTGGAGAAAGCGGCGCGGGTGCCGTAGCGGTCCACGGCGGTGGCCACGATGACGCCGGGGTAGGCGGCCGGGTAGGACACGTGGTCGCCCTTGTCGCCGCCGTTGCCCGCGGAGGCGACGACGACCACGCCCTTCTTCAGGGCGTACTGCACGGCCTCGTCCTCGCCGGGTTCGGGGTGGGCGGAGGCGGAGTCGTCGCCGAGGGAGAGGTTGATGACGTCGGCGCCGTGGTCGGCGGCCCAGCGGATGCCGTCGGCGAGGGCGGTGCCGCGGGTGGTGCGGGCCCTGGCGCGGGCGGGGTCGCTGTCCTCCAGGATCACCCGTACGGGAAGGATCTTCGCGTCGGGGGCGACGCCCATGACGCCGTCGGAGTCGCCTGGGCCGTGGCCGTGTCCGGCGATGATGCCGGCCATGGCGGTGCCGTGCCGGCCCCAGGTGCGGTCGCCGGGCCGGGCGCCGAAGCCGATCATGTCCTTGGCGGGCAGCACATTGCCGACCAGGTCGGGGTGGTCCTCCTGGACGCCGGTGTCGAGGACGGCGACGGTGACGCCCTGGCCCCTGGTGGTGCGCCAGGCCTCGTCGAGGCGGAGGGCGGAAAGGCCCCACTGCTGGGCCCGGATGCCGTCGGCGTGGGCGGCGGCGGTGGGCAGCAGGGTGAGGGCACCGGCGAGCAGGGCGCTCACCGCGGCCCCGGAGGCACGCTTCATGAGGAACTCTTCGTGGCGTTCGAGGTGTTCGAGGAATCCGGGGCGTTCGGGGCGTTCGTTGCGGCGGAGCCGACGGCCTGGCGCAGCCGCCGTGTTATCTGTCCGGACAGCCCCAGTGCCTCGTTGCCGAGGCCGGACTGGGCCTGCGCGGTGGTGGCGCCGGCCCGTACGGCGTCGGCGGCGGGCTGGGGGGTGTCCACGCTCCGGCCGTCGGCCCAGCCGGAGACGGCGTACACGACGACGGGGGCGTCGGTGCGCACGGAGATGGTCCAGGTGGCGCGCTGGTCGTCGCCGAAGCCGGCCGCGGGGGTGTTCCCCGCGGCATACGGGCGGGGCATCAGGTCGGTGCGTCCGGCGAGGTGCTGGGTGCGGAAGCGGGTGGCGAGCGCGGCCATTTGGGCGGGGTCGGCCTTGGTGAACAGCAGGCCGACGGTGGTCACATAGCTCTGGGTGGCGTCCGTGTAGGTGGCGCGCAGCAGCCGCCGGCAGCCGGTGCCGGCGAGGACCTGCCACAGCAGCGGGTCGAACGCGTCGGCGCAGCCGCTGTCCGGGGCGACGGCGACCCGTGTCCAGGTCCGGTCCGCCCCGCCGGGCCCCTCCCCCGCGCCCTTCACGACGGGCGGGAACAGCGTGTCGACGGGCACGCTGTGCCACGCCGGCGCGGCCGCGGCGAACCCGCGCGCGGCGCTGTCCTCGTGCTCCCCGGTGAGCCGACTCCCGGCCACGGCACCGCCGATGAGCCCGACCCCCAGCACCAGGCAGACCCCGGCGGCGACGGCCCGCCCCCGTCTGCGCGCCCGGAACAGGTCGGGTTCCCCGAACGTGACATGGGGCCGCGCGGCGCCCGGCCGGGAGCGGGCGGGGCCGGGGGCGTGCGGGACGTGCGCGCTGGGCGGCTGGTGGTGCCACCGGGTGGCGGGCCGCGTCGCCTGCGCGGGCGCGCTCATCGGGGGGCTCGCGGGAGCGCCGGAAACAGGACGCCCTGCTTGACGGTCCGACGGTACGGAACCGGGGGAATCGGGTCGTACGGAACCGCCTTGACGGCCGCCGTCCGCCGACGCGGGACCGCCGGCGCCGCCGCTGCCGTTGCCGCTACCCCCCATCCCCGTGCTCCCCCCGTCCGCGGACACGGCACCGCCCCCGGTCGCCTCGTCGGTGTGCGCGAGGCGCGGTACGCCCGTGCCCGTGCGCGGGCGCCCCGTGCGGGGCGGGGCGTCGGGGAAGCGGGCCGAGGCGGGGGGCGGCGGAGGGCTCACCGGACCGGTGGCCTCGGGGACGGGAACGCGCCGGGGCGTTCCGCTCACCGGGCCCGCGCCGCCGGGCAGACGCGGGGTGAAGACGGACGGCTCGTCACCGGGGTCCTCCCCCAGGGGCACGTCCGCGCGCGCGGCGGCGGTCGCTCGCGTCCCCTCAGCCCTGCCCGCGCCGGGAACGCCGTCCCGAACGCCCTTGCCCGCGCCGGGAACGCCGTCCGGAACACTCCTGCCCGCGCCGGGGCCGAAGGAGTGCGAAGGGCTTGGCGGTACGGAGGAGTGGCGTGCTTCCGTGGTCATGCGTTCCCCGTTTCCTCGCGACCCGGGCCGTCTCCTCGTACCCGTGCGACCGGGCCCGCATCCCAGGGCGGGTCCGCCGTACGTGCGCGTCACTCTACGGGTTGCCGGGGTCCGGGGCGGAACCGGTACGGCGGGCCGGGGCACTTGCCCGGAACGTCCCTCTACCCTGCGGTAATCCGTTCTGGCAGGCTTCCGGCATGACTGCGCGTGCCGCCGACCGGGCCCGGTACGACCGGGCCACCGCCCATCTCGAAGCGCCGCTGGCGCTCGTGGACCTGGAGGCCTTCGACGCCAACGCGGCCGATCTGGTCCGCCGCTCCGGCGGCAAGCCGGTACGGGTCGCGAGCAAGTCCGTGCGCTGCCGTGCCCTGCTGGAGCGGGTGCTGGCCATGGACGGATTCCAGGGCGTCATGTCCTTCACCCTCGCCGAGTCGCTGTGGCTGGCGCGTTCGGGCTTCGACGACATCCTGCTCGCCTACCCCTCCGCCGACCGCTCCGGGTTCGCCGAGCTCACCGCCGATCCCAAGCTCGCCGCCGCCGTCACCGTGATGGTGGACGACCCCGCGCAGCTCGACCTCATCGACGCCGCCCGCGACGGCGGCCGCGAAGTGGTGCGCGTCTGCCTGGAGTTGGACACCTCGCTGAAGCTGTTCGGCGGACGCGTGCGGGTCGGTGCCCGCCGCTCCCCGCTGCACTCCCCCGCCCAACTCGCCGAGCTGGCACGGGTGGTGACCGGGCGCCCAGGATTCAAGCTGGTCGGGCTCATGGCGTACGAGGGTCATATCGCGGGCGTCGGTGACGCCCTCGCCGGGCGGCCGCTGCGCTCGCGGGCGATCCGGCTGATGCAGTCCGCCGCGCGCCGGGAGCTGGCCGAGCGGCGCGCGGCGGCCGTGCGCGCGGTGCGGGCCGTCGCGCCGGGCCTGGAGTTCGTCAACGGGGGCGGTACCGGCAGTGTGCAGCACACCGCGGCCGAGTCCGCGGTCACCGAGATCGCGGCCGGCTCCGGGCTGTACGTGCCGCGTCTTTTCGACAACTACACGTCGTTCAGCGGCCGTCCGGCGGCTCTCTTCGCGCTGCCGGTGGTACGGCGGCCGGGCGTGGGCGTCGTCACCGTGCTCGGCGGCGGCTATCCGGCCTCCGGCGCGGCGGGCCCCGACCGCTCGCCGGTGCCCTACCTGCCGGAGGGGCTGAGGTACGACCCGCAGGAGGGCGCCGGCGAGGTGCAGACCCCGCTGCTCGGCTCGCCCGCCGACGATCTGCTGATCGGCGACCGGGTGTGGTTCCGGCACGCCAAGGCGGGCGAGCTGTGCGAACGGTTCGCGTCGCTGCACCTCGTCGAGGGCGACGAGGTGACGGCGACCGTGCCCACGTACCGGGGTGAGGGGCACACCTTCCTCTGAGTCTTTGCGCAGGCGGGCCTACAGGGGGGTGACGTACGCGCCCGCGATGCCCCCGTCCACCAGGAAGTCGGTGGCGTTGACGAAGGAGGAGTCGTCGCTGGCCAGGAAGGCGACCGCGGCGGCGATCTCCTCGGCCTCGGCGAACCGCCCCACCGGGATGTGCACGAGCCGGCGGGCGGCCCGCTCCGGGTCCTTGGCGAACAACTCCTGAAGCAGCGGCGTGTTGACCGGTCCGGGGCACAGCGCGTTGACCCGGATGCCCTCCCGCGCGAACTGCACGCCCAGTTCACGGGACATGGCGAGGACGCCGCCCTTGGAGGCCGTGTACGAGATCTGGGAGGTGGCGGCGCCCATCCGGGCCACGAAGGACGCGGTGTTGATGATGGAGCCCTTGCCCTGGCGCCGCATGTAGGGGATCGCGGCCTTGCAGCACAGGTACACGGAGGTGAGGTTGACCTCCTGGACGCGCTTCCACGCCTCCAGGCCGGTCTCCAGGATGGAGTCGTCGTCGGGCGGCGAGATGCCCGCGTTGTTGAAGGCGATGTCGACGCTGCCGTAGGTGTCGTACGCCGTCCGGAACAGCGCCTCGACCTGCTCGGGGTCGGTGACGTCGACCTTCACGAAGAGTCCGCCCACCTCGTCGGCGGCGGCCTTGCCGCGGGTCTCGTCCACGTCCGCGCAGACGACGTGGGCGCCCTCGGCGGCGAGGCGGCGGGCGGTGGCGAGGCCGATGCCGCTGCCGGCTCCGGTCACGACGGCGGTACGGCCGACCAGGCGGCGGCAAACACTGGTGTCGGTCACTGTGCGGGGCCCTCCGTGCTGATGAAGACGTTCTTGGTTTCGGTGAAGGCGGTCAGGGCGTCGGGGCCCAGTTCCCGGCCGAGGCCGGACTGCTTGTAGCCGCCGAACGGGGTCCAGTAGCGGACGCTGGAGTGGGAGTTGACGGACAGGTTGCCCGCGCGCACGCCCTCGCTCACGCGCAGGGCGCGGCCGAGGTCGCGGGTCCAGACGGACCCGGACAGCCCGTAGGGGGTGTCGTTGGCCAGGCGGATCGCGTCCCGTTCGTCGGAGAAGGGGAGCAGGACGGCGACGGGTCCGAAGATCTCCTCGCGGGCGGCCGGGCTGTCGTGCCGCTCCCCCGTCAGGACGGTCGGCGGGAACCAGAAGCCGGGCCCGTCGGGGGCGCTGCCGCGCAGGGCGGGGGCGCCTGCGGGGACGTACGACCGTACGCGCTCGCGCTGCGCCGCGGAGATCAGCGGGCCCATCTGGGTCTTCTCGTCGGCCGGGTCGCCCACGACGACGGCGGCGAGCGCGTCGGCGAGGAAGTCGCGGGCCTCGTCGAGGACGGCTTCCTGGACGAGGATCCGGGTGCGGGCGCAGCAGTCCTGCCCGGAGTTGTCCAGGAAGGAGAACGGGTCGAGGGCGGACCTCAGGTCGGCGTCGGCGAAGACGATGTTGGGGCTCTTGCCGCCGAGTTCCAGGGTGACCGGTTTGACCAGCCGGGCGCAGCGCTCCATGATCTCGCGGCCGGTGCGGGTGGACCCGGTGAACACGATCTTGGCGATGTCCGGGTGGTCCACCAGGGCGCGTCCGGCGGTGTGGCCGTGGCCCGGCAGCACCTGGAAGAGGTGCTCGGGCAGGCCCGCGGACAGGGCGAGTTCGGCCAGGCGCAGGGCGCTGAGCGGGGTGGTCTCGGCGGGCTTGAGGACGACGGCGTTGCCCGCGGCGAGCGCCGGGAAGGAGCCCCAGGCGGCGATCGGCAGGGGGAAGTTCCAGGGGGCGATCACCCCGACCACGCCCAGGGGTTCGGGGAAGGTGATGTTCCAGCCGCCGGGTACCGGGATCTGCTTGCCCAGGAGGCGTTCGACGCCGCCGGCCGCGTACTCCAGCAGGTCGCGGGCGTTGCCGGCCTCCCAGCGGGCGTTGCCGAGGGTGTGCCCGGCCTCGCGGACCTCCAGGCGGGCGAGTTCCTCCAGGTGTGCGTCGACGGTGTCGGCGAAGCGGCGCAGCAGCCGGGCCCGGTCGCCGGGCGCGAGCGCGGCCCACCGGCTCTGGGCGCGGATGGCCCGTACGACGGCGGCGTCGACGTCCTCGGCGGTGGCGGCGGGGACGGTGGCGAGGACCTCTTCCGTGGCGGGGTTGAGGATCTTCAGCTCGTCGGAGTCGGACACGGATCGGCCTTTCACGGGCGGGCGAAGGGGCGGGTAAGCGGGCGGCTGGGCGGACCGGACGCGGGCGTGCTCACAGGCGTTCGAAGGAGCGGCGCAGCTCCCAGTCGGTGACCGCGGCGTCGAAGGCCGCCAGCTCGACGCGGGCCATGTTGCGGTAGTGGTCCACGACCTCGGCGCCGAAGGCGGCCTTGGCGATCGGGCTGTTCTCCCACAGCTCGGCGGCCTCGCGCAGGCTGGTGGGCACGTGCGCGAAGCCCGCGGTGTAGGCGTTGCCGGGGCAGGGCTCGGGAAGTTCGAGCCGGTTCTCGATGCCGTACAGGCCGGCGGCGACCAGTCCGGCGACGGCGAGGTAGGGGTTCACATCGCCGCCCGGCAGGCGGTTCTCGAAGCGGGTGGAGCGGCCGTGGCCGACCACGCGCAGGGCGCAGGTGCGGTTGTCGTGGCCCCAGGCGACGGCGGTGGGGGCGAAGGAGCCGGGCTGGAACCGCTTGTAGGAGTTGATGTTCGGCGCGTACAGGAGCGAGAAGTCGCGCAGCGCGGCGAGCTGTCCGGCGAGGAAGTGCCGCATCAGCGGGGACATCCCGTCGGGCCCGGCCATGGCGTTGGTGCCGTCGGCGTCGGTGAGCGAGAGATGGATGTGGCAGGAGTTGCCCTCGCGCTCGTTGTACTTGGCCATGAAGGTGATCGAGACGCCCTCCTGGGCGGCGATCTCCTTGGCGCCGGTCTTGTACAGGGCGTGCTGGTCGCAGGTGGTGAGCGCCTCGTCGTAGCGGAAGACGATCTCGTGCTGGCCGGGATTGCACTCGCCCTTGGCGGACTCGACAGTGAGCCCGGCACCGGCCATGTCGTTGCGCAGCCGGCGCAGCAGGGGCTCGATGCGGCCGGTGCCGAGGATGGAGTAGTCGATGTTGTACTGGTTGGCCGGGGTCAGCCCCCGGTACCCCGTGTCCCAGGCCTGCTCGTAGCTGTCCTTGAAGACGATGAACTCCAGCTCGGTGCCGACCTGGGCGGTGTAGCCGAGTTCCGCGAGCCGGTCGAGCTGGCGGCGCAGGATCTGCCGGGGGGCGGCGACGACCGGGGCGCCGTCGTCCCAGGCGAGGTCGGCGACGAGCAGGGCGGTGCCGGGGTGCCAGGGGATGCGGCGCAGGGTGGCGGTGTCGGGGCGCATGGCGAAGTCGCCGTAGCCGCGCTCCCAGGAGGACATCGCGTAGCCGTCGACGGTGTTCATCTCGGGGTCGACGGCGAGCAGGTAGTTGCAGCCCTCGGTGCCGTGTTCCAGGACCTCGTCGAGGAAGAAGCGGGCGGCGAACCGCTTGCCCTGGAGGCGCCCTTGCATATCGGGGAACGCCAGGACGACAGTGTCGATCTCACCGCTTTCCACGAGGGCACGGAGTTCGTCGACGGGGAGCGGGGCTGTGCGGTCTGCCACGGAAAAGCCTCCTTGGGCGCCTTCGCGCTTCTTCGGCCGGGCCGGGAGCCATAAGGTATTGCTCAGAACCATTGCTTGGGAAGGGGGTACGGCGGATGTCGTCTCGGACGGAGTGGCACGGGGCGGGCGACCGGCTCGCCCCGGTGCTGCGGCCGGTGCGGGCGGGCAACGGCTTCGAGGAGGCCCTGGAGCAGATCCTCCAGGTGGTACGGCTCGGCCTGGTGCCGGGCGGCGAACGGCTGCCCGCGGAGCGGGAGTTGGCGGAGCGGCTGGGGATCAGCCGGGTGACGCTGCGCGAGGTGCTGAAGGTGCTCCAGGACCAGGGCCTGGTGGAGGCGCGGCGCGGGCGGTACGGCGGAACGTTCGTGCTGCCCCGCGCGGACGCCGCCGGCGAGGACGAGCTGCGGCGGCGGATCGCGGCGGTCGACGTCGAGGACGTGCTGCGCTTCCGCGAGGTGCTGGAGGTGGGCGCGGCCGGGCTGTGCGCGGCGCACGGGCTGACGGGCGAGCAGGCCGAGCGGCTGCGTACGGCGCTGGCCGAGACGCACGAGGCCCCGCTGTCCGACTACCGGCGCCAGGACACGCTGCTGCACCTGACCCTGGCCGAGCTGTGCGGCTCGCCCTCCCTGACCGCCCAGTACGCGGCGGTACGGGCGCAGGTCAACGAGCTGCTGGACGGCATCCCGCTGCTGGTGCGCAACCTGGAGCACTCCCAGCGGCAGCACACCGCACTGGTGGAGGCGGTGCTCGACGGGGACGCCGACGGCGCGCGGGAGATGATGCGGGAGCACTGCGCGGGGACGGCGGCGCTGCTGCGGGGCTTCCTGACGTGAGTGCGGGGCTTCCCGGTGTGAGTGCGGGGCTTCCCGGCGCACGCGGATTCTGCAAAGGTATGACTGTATACCTTTCGGGGAGGCTGGCATGGGCGGACGACCGCTGATCGGTGTGAGCACGTATCTGGAGGCAGGGGCCCGCTGGGGGGTCTGGGAGCTGGAGGCCGCGCTGCTGCCGGCCGCGTACCCCCGGCTGGTCCAGCGGGCCGGGGGCCTCGCGTGCATGCTGCCGCCGGACGCGCCCGAGCTGGCCGCGGCGGCGGTCGCCCGGCTCGACGGCCTGGTCGTCGCGGGCGGCCCGGACGTGGACCCGATGCGCTACGGCGCCGAGCGCGATCCCCGCACCGGCCCGCCGGCTTTGGCCCGCGACGCCTGGGAACTCGCCCTGATCCACGCGGCGCTGGCCGCCGGCACGCCGCTGCTGGGTATCTGCCGGGGGATGCAGCTGCTGAACGTGGCGCTCGGCGGGACGCTGGTCCAGCACATGGAGGGGCACGCGGAGATGGTGGGCATCTTCGGCGGGCACCCGGTGAAACCGGTGCCGGGCACGCGGTACGCCTCCCTCGTCCCCGAGACGGTGTCCGTCCCCACGTACCACCACCAGTGCGTCTCCCGCCTCGGCCGCGGTCTCCTGCCGTCGGCTTTCGCGGAGGACGGCACGGTGGAGGCGGTGGAACTACCGGCCGAGCGGGGGTGGGTGCTGGGGGTGCAGTGGCATCCGGAGATGGGGGAGGATCTGCGGGTGATGGAGGGGTTGGTTTCGGCGGCGAGCTGAAGAGTTCCGGGTGCGGGTGCGTCGTGGCAGCTCGTGCAGTTCCCCGCGCCCCTCCAGGGCGCCTCAGCCACAGGGCCGACTGCAAACCGCCACCGAAAGCCAGGCCCGGCGGGCGACTGCCGGCCACATGCGGCCACACGCACAGGACCCCGCACCCCTCCAGGGCACCCCAGCCGCGGAACCGGCCGGACACCACCGCCGAAAGCCGGGCCCGGTGGACAGCTGCGGGTCCGCCGTGGCCGCTCGCGCAGTTCCCCGCGCCCCTTACGGGCGCTCACCCCCCACCCCCGCCCCGGCTCACGCCCGCGTCAACGCCAGCAGGTCCCGCGCGGGGCCCGTCGGCCGGTGACCCGTCGGCCACACCGCTCGCAAGTCCCGCCGTAGCGGCACCCCTTCCACCGGCACCGCCACCAGCCGCCGCAGCGCCAGTTCCTCCCGCACCGCCAGTTCACTGAGCACCGACGGCCCCGCCCCGCTCACCGCCGACGCCTTCACCGCCGTCGTGGAGGACAGCTCGATCAACGGCCGGGCCAGCCCCCCGAGCGCCGCGTCCAGCACCTGCCGCGTCCCCGACCCCCGTTCCCGCAGGATCAGCGGCGTCCGGCCCAGTTCCTCCGGCGACAGCGGCCGGCGGCGCCGCGCCCAGGGATGCCCCGGCGCCGTCACCACGATCAGCCGGTCGTGCCCGATCACCACCGCGTCGAGCCCCGAGGGCACGGACAGCCCCTCCACGAACCCCAGGTCCGCCTCCCCGGCCAGCAGCAGCTGCGCCACCCTCGCCGAGTTCCCGGCCAGCAGCGACACCGCCGTATCCGGACGCTCCGCGTGCAGCGCGAGCAGCCAGCCCGGCAGCAGATACTCGGCGATGGTCATGCTCGCCGCCACCCGCAGCCGCGAGTCCCGCCGGTCCCGCAGTGCCCGCGCCCCCGCGTCGAACGCCGCCGCCGCCTCCACCACCCGCCGCGCCCAGTCCGTCACCAGCACGCCCGCGTCGGTCAGCCGGGACCCCCGCGGCGAACGGTCCACCAGCGCGACCCCCAGCTGCCGTTCCATCGACCGGACGCGGCTGCTCGCCGCCGGCTGCGTGATCCCGACCTCCCGCGCCGCCGCGCCGAGGCTCCCCAGCCGCGCCACCGCGAGCAGCAGCTCCAGCGCCGCCAGATCCGGCACCCGGTGCGCCAACGACCCCGTGCCCTCGCGCTCTCCTCCGGACCCCTCCGCCTCGCTCATAAGACCAGCTTATGCCCTCATAGAGGGGAACTCCCTGGTCAGGGACGATGCGCCAAGGCACGGTGGATGCCATGGTCACCGCCGCCCCGCCCCTCCCCGTCACGCGCGCACCCCGCGCCGCCCTGGTCCGCCACCTCGGACCCAACTGGTACGCCTCCGTCATGGGCACCGCCGCCGTCGGCACGGCCGGCACCGCGCTGCCGGTGAGCCTGCCGCCCGGCGTGCACACGCTTCTCGCGGCGATGTGGGCGCTGTCGCTGCTGATGCTGGTGACCCTGCTGACGGCCCGCACCCTGCACTGGATCCACCACCGCGACCAGGCCCGCGCCCACCTCCTCGACCCGGCGATGGCCCCGTTCTACGGCTGTCTCTCCATGGCCCTGCTGGCCGTGGGCGGCGGCGCGCCGACCGCGGGCCACGACTGGCTCGGCACGAGCACGGCCGTCGCCCTGGACGGCGTGCTGTACACGGCGGGCACGCTGATAGGGCTGGCGGCGGCCGTGGCCGTGCCGTACCTGATGTCCGTACGGCACCGCATCGAGCCCTCCCATGCCTCCCCGGTGTGGCTGCTGCCGCTGGTCGCGCCGATGGTGTCGGCCGCGCTCGGCCCGCTGCTGGTGCCGCATCTGCCGCCGGGCCAGCCCCGCGCGACCCTGCTGCTGGCCTGTCTCGCGATGTTCGGGCTGAGCCTGTTCGCCACGCTGCTGGTGCTGCCGCTGGTCCTCGGCCGGCTGATCACCTCGGGCCCGCTGCCGCTCGCGCTCACCCCGACCCTGCTCCTGGTCCTCGGCCCGCTCGGGCAGTCCACCACCGCCCTCGGCTCGATCGCGAACGCCGCCCCCGGCGTCGTACCGGCCTCCTACGCGCACGGCCTCACGGTGTTCTCCGTGCTGTACGGCGTGCCGGTGATGGGCTTCGCGCTGATGTGGCTGGCGCTGTCCCTCGCCCACCTGGTGCGGGCCCGCCGCCGGGGCATGGGGTTCGCGATGACCTGGTGGGGCGCCACCTTCCCGGTGGGCACCTGCGTCACCGGCGCGGCCGCCCTCGCCCGGCACACCTCCCTCACCGCGTTCCAGGCGCTGTCCGTCGCGCTGTACGTCCTGCTCGTGGTGGCCTGGCTCGCGGCGGCGTCCGGCACGGTGCGCGGGCTGCTCAGTGGTGAGCTGCTCGCAGGGCCTCGCCCAGCACCCGCGGCGCCCACGCCAGGGACGGGCCGTACCACGTCAGATCCCGCCCGCTGACCAGGGCGCAGGCCAGTCCGGGGAAGGCCTCCGGGCCGTCGTCGGCGGTGAAGCGGTAGGGCTCGTCCGGGAGGACGACCACATCCGGGGCCGCCGCCCGCAGCTCCTCCAGGGGTATGCGGGGGTAGCGCTCCGGATGGTCCGCGTACAGGTGGTCGACGCCGAGGCGGGCCAGCACATCGCCCGCGAAGGTGTCACGGCCGACGACCATCCAGGGCCTGCGCCAGATCGGTACGACCGCGGTGCGGCGCTCCGCCGGCTCCGGCAGCGCGCCCCATGCCGTCTCGGCCTCCCGCAGCCAGCCCGGCCGCTCCGGCGCCCCGCACGCCGCCAGCACCCGCGCCAGCTCCGCGAAGGCCTGGGGCACGGTACGCACCTCGGTGACCAGCACCTCCAGCCCCGCCGCACGCAGCGCGTCGAGGTCCGGGACGCGGTTCTCCTCCTCGTTGGCGATCACCACATCCGGCGCGAGCTCGGCGACGCGTTCCACCTTGGGGTTCTTGGTCCCGCCGATCCGGACGACGTCCAGCTCCCCCGGATGACTGCACCAGTCCGTGGCGCCGACGAGCGCGCCGGGCAGCGTCTCGGCCACGGCCTCGGTGAGCGAGGGGACCAGGGAGACGACGCGCTTCACCGGGTCCGGTCCTGCACGGCCTCGATGTGCTCGGCCACCGCCACCACGACGATCCGGGTGTCCGGCACGGTCGCCCGCCAGCGGTGTCTGACTCCGCCGGTGAGATAGAGCGTGTCGCCCCGGCCGAGGCGGTAGGCGCGGCCCTCGGCCTCGATCTCGACCGCGCCGTCGGCCACGTACATCAATTCGTCGTTGCGGTGCTGGAACTCGCGGCCCGCGTCGTGGTCGCCGGTGAACTCGGAGGCGTGCAGCTGGTGGTGGCCGCGGACCAGGTTGCGGGTGCGGGGGGTGAAGTCGTCCTCGGTGAGCGGCTCGGCGCGCACCAGGTCGACGCTGGCCGCCGGGTCCGCCGCGGCGAGGAGTTCGACGGCGGTGGTGCGCAGCGCGTCGGCCAGCTTCTCCAGGGAGGTGCTGCTCGGCCGGGCCCGGTCGTTCTCCACCTGGCTGAGGAAGGGCACGGACAGGCCGGTGCGCTCGGCGACGACCGCGAGGGTCAACTCCAGGGCACGCCGGCGCCGCCGGACCGCCGCGCCCACCCGTACGGGCTGCTGCTCTTTGTGGTCGCCCATCGCTCCGGCTCCCTCCCTCGCTCGTCGTGCTCGTCGTGCGTTTCGTGAATGGCTTCACTGCACCCTACGCATGTTCGGCAAACGGTTTCATGCGCGTGTCACATCCCCGTCTCACCGAATACCCCCTACCCTCGCGTTCTCGCCAGGCGTCGGCGTCGCGAACGGCTCCCCCGTGACTTCCTCCGTGGGGATGAACATGCCCTGCGACCGCAGTCATCACGCTGGGTGATTGGCCGGATTCTTCCCGTAAGGGACGCGGTTTCCCAGCCCTTAGAACTCCTAACGCAATGACTTCAGGCGTCGCCAGCAGATGAGTGCGCATCCCAGGGTGAGGAAGGCTTCGTGGATGTCGTCGCGTACCTCC